>JBNGDM010000056.1:0-14001 GCA_049975105.1 Rhodovulum sp.
AACCTGCTCTGGGCCAAGGCCTCCTTCGAGGAACAGGACGGGGATGTCGACGGGGCGATCGAGATCTACGAGACGCTCTATGCACAGAACTCCAGCTCGGTGGTGGTGGCCAACAATCTGGCCAGCCTGCTTGCCACCTATCGCGACGACGCGGCCAGCCTGGATCGCGCCTGGACCATCGCCCGGCGCCTGCGCGACGCCGACGCCCCGGCGCTGCAGGACACCTATGGCTGGATCCTCCACCGCCGTGGCAACAGCGCAGAGGCCCTGCCCTATCTTGAAGCCGCCGCGCAAGGGCTGCCGAACGATCCGCTGGTGCAATACCATCTGGGCCAGGCCTACATCGCCCTGGACCAGCCCCAGGACGCACTCGAACAGTTCCGCAAGGCGGTCGAGATCGCCGGCCCGGCCGACACCCGGCCGCAGATCGAGGACGCCCGGGTCCTGGTGCAGAGCCTGCAGGACGCAGCCCCGGCCGAGAACCGAGACGAAGAGACCACGGGAGAGTGACGCGAGGGGTTGAGGCTGTGGGCCAGCCATCAGCCTCGTGCGGCAGGGCCGTCAGATGCGCGGTCAGTTTGACCTGCCCCCTGTTGGTCCCTCAGTCATAACGAGAGTCTGCAGGTTGGATTTGGGTATTCGGCTTCCCCGTCTGGCTAAAGCGCGCCGGGCGCGGAGCCCTCAAATTGCTCAAGCGCTCGGCGCGCTTGCTGCGGCGTCTGGTTGGCCAGGGACGAGTGCGGTCTGACCGTGTTGTAGTCGTAGCGCCACAGGGCCAGCTTCCTCCGCGCGTCATCCAGGCTGTCAAAGATCTCCTCGTTCAGCAGCTCGTCGCGAAGGCTGCCGTTGAAGCTTTCGATGAAGGCGTTCTGCTGGGGTTGGCGTTCTCGTCTTCCAGCGCCTTCAGCCTCGCCGCCTCAGACACCTCCATGTCGCCATATTTGGCCTTCAGTTTATAGAACGTCGCCGTGCTAAGGCCGTGCCGCCGGCACACTTCCGCGGTCGGCATGCCCGCTTCTTGCTCCTTGATCATCCCGATTATCTGCGCCTCGGTAAAACGGCTCTTTCGCATTCGTCTGCTCCTTCAGAGTTGGCGCAGACTCTACATTACGATGAGGGATTTCGCGGGGGGCAGGTCAGGGAGAAAACCTCGCTTACGAAACACAGGAAACCGGGAAGAATGCACATGGCGCGATCTTGGCCAAACCCGCCTATCATGTCCACCATCGCGCCACGCACCGGCCTGCGGATCGCATTGTTGCCGGTGGCCAGCCTGTCACATTCACATCCCCGGGATGAACCGCGGCAGATGGGGAAGAGCCTCTTTCAACAGGTCGTTCATTTGCGCCTCGACCTCTGCTTCAGGCTGATCCTGGCCGATCGGGCTGATCAATCTGATGATAGCCCCGTCCATACGCCCTGCCACACTCCCCTTGGTCAGCACACTGAGCCTCGCAGCGAAGCTCCTGGGGAAGGATCTGCCCATATGCGTAAACCAGTAGTACACCATCATCCGGGTCCCTCCCTTCTGGATGATGATCCGGTTGATCCTGAAGGGGGTTGACAGACCCAGTGCGCCAGCGATGTCGACCCGTTCGATCTTGGCGATTTCCCAGCCCGCACCGGGCAGGCAGACTTCGGGGGTGTGCATAAGCCCGCCCGCCGACAAATCCCTGTACCAGGCCGAGAAGAAATCGATGGCGGGCTGCGTCGGGGAACGGCCGAACTGCACCGCATGATAATCATCGGGGTTCAGAATTTCCACCACCGCCGGAGAGAGACGTTGCTCTTCTCCGAACTGACGCCATTCGCCCACCTGATGGGGGAAAAACGCGAAGCGGTCTCGCTCCGGCGCCATGGAAGTACGCTCGGGAATGAAGTGCCAGAAACTGACCGAAGCGATCAACACGAGGGCCGCACTGATCAGCGCAGGGGAAGGGTGCACAAGCTTCATCCGCGCGAACTGGGGCAAGATGTCATGCGTATCAAGGTCGAGTGCCTCGGCAAGGCTTCTCTTGCGAGGGTTGAGCTGAAGCATGATCCAGGCAAGGCCGAAAAGGATCAGAACACTGGACATGAAGATGACCCAGCCCTCGAAGAAGTGAGTGAAGCCTTCAAGCCACTCAACCCCGAAATATTGCATCAGGATGCCGGCCATGGCGATCCGGACCGAGTTCATGAACACAGCGATGGGCGCGGCCGCGACCAGCAGGAAGATCTTGTGCCATGCCGGGCCCTGGTAGAGCACCGCGAAGATGTAAGAGAAGCTGAGGATCGGGAAAAGATAGCGGAGCCCCGAACAAGCCTCCGCGACATGCATTTTCAGCACCCCGAGATCAATGATGTTGCCGTCGAGATAGACAGGAATGCCCGCGAGCCGCAGGAACCAGACTCCCAACTCGGAGGAGACAAGTTGCAGGAAGGTAGAGACGTCGTAATAGAGCATACCGGGCAACGGCAGCATGAAGGCGAGATGCAGCACGGGAGGCCAGAAATTCTTGCCCGTCTGCCAACCGAAGCTGATCAGGAGGACGCCCCCCACCCAGATGATGGTGGCATAGGTCACCAGGGCGTATGCAGGGATCAACTTCCCCAGTACGGCCAAGGCGATCGAGAGCAGGACCACAAGCACCCCTGGCCAGCGATCACGCTTCGGGCCGGGTTGGGGTGGGTATTGCTTGAGTTCGCGCAGGAACATCAGCGCCGAAAGCACCGGGATCAACGGGCCGTGACTGTATTCCGGTTTCTGCCAGGCCGTGAGCAGCGCATAAAGACCCTCGTGAAAGAACATTCCGGCTGCAAGAGTAGCAAGTACCAGCCAGACGAGCCCCCAGCTCAGCCATCTGCCAGAGGTCTTCGTTACATAATCGTGATCAGTTGTCGTCGCCATGAAACTGGTCTCTCAATTGAGCCGTGCGGGCGGCCACTAGCGCACCGTTACATGCTGCGCTTCTAACAGCGAAACGCATTTTTCCAAATGAACAGTCTCATCAACTTGCAGCTTGGGACGCATGCGCCGATCGATCTTCGCGTCCTTTACCAGGGATTTATCCGTCTCTTGTCAGAGCAGGAGGCAGTCGCGCCGCTCAAAACGGATAGAGACCACAGCGGACTATGCCGATGACGTATTACAGGCGTCGAAACGGCCTGCACGTCACGCTCCCGACGTGACCACCCGTCCCTGAACCGCTCGGCCTTGGCAGGGCAAGTGACACATCCCACCCGACGGATCCACCCCGGTTCACGCCCGGCCGGTGCAGTAGCGCCGACCGGGCAGAACACTCACGCCACGCGGCGCTCCAGGTTCCGTTCAACGGACACCGGGATGGCCTGGTGGTGGGACAGGTACATATGGCGCATGGCAAGGGTCAAATCAGTCTCACTGGCCTTGGCAATGGCCGAGGTGAACCCGAGGATACGGCAAACCGTCCTGAACACGATCTTGGCCACCATGCGGAACGAGAGGTGTTCGATGATGTAAAGATCGAGCGCCAGCTTCGACACCGGGTCGAGTGTCTGACCTCCGTTGATCTGCGCAAGGCCGGTGATTCCCGGCGGCACGACACAACGCGCCAGACGCGGTTGCGGCAGCGCGATGAAATCGTCGTAGACCAGAGGACGCGGCCCGATAAGCTGCATGTCGCCCAGCAGGATGTTGCCGAATTGCGGCAACTCGTCCAGACCGGTGGCCCGCAGCACCGCCGAAATCCGCTTGAACACGGCAAGGCGAAGGCGCGCGACGAAGCTGCCCCGGGCCTGTTGCTCTGCCTTATCCCAGCCCCCGTCGGGAATCGTGCGGAACTTGAAGATGCGGAACAGCTGGCCCTTGTAGCCAACCCGCTCTTGCAGGAACAGCGGGCTTTGCCCGCCCAGTGCTATGCCAAGCGACAAGGCCGCCAGGAGCGGTCCAACAAGAACGAGCACAATCAAGGCCAGAACCCGTTCCGTGATCGTCGGCACACGCCGGTAAGCCTTGCCCGACGAGCCTGTTACTTCCCTCAGGCCCCCAGGATGATCGAAACGACACATGCCATACGAATCTGGCTGAAACGTCTTGCAATCCATAATTTCCCCCAAAAAAAAACACCCCACTGACTCCTATGAGTACAGAAAATTCCATAATTTGTCCATAATTTTCAGAAGCGTCGCACCGCAAGGGCATTGGATGGGGCCTTCCGGCCCGTAGGGTGCTGGGAGTCCGCCGCGCTTCTCTGCCGCGCTTGGGAAATGTGGCAGGGGCGGTCGCAGGCAGCATCCGGTATTCCCGACGGGCACCGGGATGCACATTCAGACCGGGGCGCGACTGAGCGCTTTGGAAAGCGGCTTTGAAAGCCCCCGGTCATCCAACGGTCGCCTTTGGGTAATGGCGGGGAAAGGACGCCGCGCGTCTCTCTCGGCCATCGCAAGACAGCCCTTATGGCCATTCCGGGCCCAGGCGGACCTTCCCCTTTTCCCGCGAGGCTTCAAGAGAACGTGAGGGCGATTCCCGGGGCCGATCCGGTCGATTGCGGTCATGAAATCTGCAAAAGTAGATCGACGATTCGGTCCCGGTCGCAACCAACCACCAGTATCGCACCGTTGCACGACGCCGGTCACGCGGCAGCCTTTCACTTCCCCACGCTCCGAGTCGAACCCGACTCCGTATCGCGACACACTTTATGGATATACGGACCGCGGAACCGAGGGCTACCAGCGCAGCGAAACATGGAGAACGGAGCAGTATGACCCATCCGAAGCTCTCAGGACGCCAGCACATCTACCACGCCGGGGTCCGGGGCTCTGAATTGGTGGGCCCGGGGCGATGACTCTTCACGACGCCAAGGCATGGCTTTGGGATAACCTCGGCTGGTACGACACCAAGGTATGGCTCGGGACAAGCCTCGGATGGTCCAACGATCTTCTCCATGTCACGCTCGGTCTGGTGATGTTTCTGGCGATCGCCGCACTGCTCAGACGTCGTCGCCATGGCACCCTGACTGCATTTGCTGCAGTCGCCGTTGCCCAGACGTTAAACGAGATCCTTGATTGGCGGACTTTCGTCTACTGGAAACAACCGCTCGACTGGGCCGAGGTGGCTAGGGATTTCGCCCTGACCCTGACCCTGCCGGCTGCACTCTTGCTCGTGCGGAAGATAAGGGACTTTCTTCGGAAACGCCGCAGGGACACCCCTTGAGCCCGTCGTTTCAGGTCAGTTGTTGCCCCCGATCGACTCCAGCGTCTGCACCGTGCCCGCCGTGCCGGTGATCGCGTTGAGCGTCTTGGTCCACTGCACGAAGGGCGCTTCGGTCACGTAGACCATCCGCTGCGGCGCGGTGAGATCGGCCCGGCCAAGCACCTTGTCGGCAATCGCAGGCTCTTCGTCGCGCATCACGATGACGCGCGCCACCTCGGGCGGGACCGCGATGCCGCGCGGCGGACGATTCTGGTCCGCCGCTGTGACGGGTCTTATTGTGCCGCCCACATGGCTGCGGCCGCCTCGGACCCATCCCCGCCGGCATGCCGGTGCAGAAGGGCCGTGGCCACCCGTTCGAAATCGGCCTCCTCCAGGGACTGGCCGTGCCATTGCGGCTCGGCGGGCTCGAAGCCATGCCGGCGCGCCATTTCGGCCACACGGTCCGCATCTTCCAGGCTCAGATCCCGCCCGAGGCTGTAATCCGCTGTCTCGCCTTCGAGCGCCAGCAGCATCGTCTCGCCCAGGCAGCCCCAGCACAGGTCTTCCGGCAGGGTCTGGAACGGCCCGAGATTGACGGGGAAAGGCGGTTTGACAAGGCCGCCGTCGAAGACGAGCACACCCGATTCCGACAGGTCGGCCTGGGCCACGTTGGGCGGCCGCGCCACGTCGCAGACAACCGTGCCCGCGCGCAGCGTGGCCGGATCGACAAGCGCCACATCGGCACTGGTGGCCACAAGCACCAGATCCGCCGTCGCAAGCGCTGCGTCCAGATCGGTCGTCGTCGTGATCGGCACGGGCAGGCCGTCGCGGGCGCAGGCAAGGGCGAAATCCTCTGCCAGGCCCTTGGCCTGAACCGCGGCCTCCGGCGGCAGCAGGTCCCGCACAATGGTGCCCAATGCGCCCGCTCTGGGCGTCTGCTCTTCCCGGGACAGCACGTGCACCACCTCATCGGCCACCCGGGCCAGCAGGTGCGGCGCGTGGCTGTTGCGGGCATTGCCCACCAGGGTCAGCTGGCCCACCCGGCGGGCGAGCATCAGGCTGGCCAGCCGTCCGATCGCGCCGGTGGCGCCGATGACGGCCACATTCGCCCCGGCCAGGTCGATCCCGACCCGCCGGGCCGCGCGTTCAAGCGCCGTGACCGCCGATACCGTGGTCAGCGTATTGCCGCTGGTGACCGGCACCCCGCGGCCCGCGACGGCGGACCCGCCATTGGTCACGATCGAGGTGAAGGCCCCGAGGCCAAGCCGGCTCGCCCCGAATTCGGTCGCCATGTCGGCGGAGGCCCGGATCATGTCCCGCGCCGCGGTGCGGCCTTTGCCGACCATGTCCGCGGGCAGAAGCGGCACCGACATGATCATCCCCTCGGCCGTGGCCCCGTCGCGCGAGGTCCCCCCCGCGACCGGCCAGGCAAAGCCGGGACCGACGCGCTTGACCCACTGCATCCAGGCCGCGCGCTCCTCGGGGGTGAAGCGGGCAAAGGACGGGTCCGACCGCAGGACATCCTCTTCCTCGGTATAGTGGATGAGAAAGCAGAAGCGCCCCGGCGTCGGCTCGGGCACGCCCCGGGCGGGGCCCTGCTGGGGCAAGGGGGGCAGCGCTTCGTCCAGTTGCGCGCGCCGCTCCGGCGTCACGAGATGCTGCATGAGCACGCGGTAGTCGCCCCGGTCCAGCACGTCGCAGACGGACTCCAGCGCAGCAACGCAGCGGTCGATTTCGGCCCGGCCGGCAACCAGCGGCGGCTGCAGGCGCATGACATGGGCATCGTTGAAGACCGGCGCCGTCAGGACCCCTTCGACATTGAGGAGATAGGCACTCAGCAGCCCGATGAAGCCGCCGTTCAGCCCGCAGAAGGCCATGCTTGCGGAATCGCCCCGCTCGAAGGGTTTGTGGAACTCGATCCCCTGCATGTAGCCGCGCCCGCGCACCCCGCGCACCACGTCGGGATAGCGCTGCTGAAGCGCCTCCAGCCGGTCGCGGAAATAGCGGCCGTTTTGCGCCACCGCGTCGATCAGCGCGCCGTCGTCGCGCAGCAGCAGGTCAAGCGCGGCATTGGCCGCCGCACAGGCAAGGTTGCTGTTGGCGAAGGTCGAGCTGTGCAGGAACCCGAACCGGTCGTCCCAGACCTCGGGCCGGACGATGACCGCCGAGATCGGCATCAGGCCGCCCCCCAGCGCCTTGCCGAGCAGCAGCATATCCGGCGCGTGCGCGCCCTCGGCGCAGGCAAACAGCCGGCCGGTCCGGCCAAGCCCGGTCTGGATCTCGTCGACGATGCTCAGCACGCCATATTCGCGGCACAGCGCGATCGCCGCATCGAGATACCCCTCGGGCGGGCAGACCACGCCGCCCTCGCCCTGGATCGGTTCGACGATGAAGGCGGCAATGCGCTCGTGATTGGCGGCAAGCTCGGCCTCCAGCGCCTCGAGATCGCCAAAGGCGACATAGTCGAAGCCGCGGGCCGGTCCGCCGAAATCCTTCTGGTACATGGGCTTGCCGGTGGCCGACAGGGCGCCCAGCGTCTTGCCGTGAAAACTGTTGCGGGTCGAAAGGATGACATCGCGGCCGCTGCGGGCCCGGGCCAGCTTGATCGCGGCCTCGACCGCCTCGGCGCCCGAGTTCGCCAGCATCACCACGTCCAGATCCGCGGGGGCGAGACTGGCCAGCCGGTCGGCCAGCCGCTCGGCCTCCAGCGCGCGCAGGGGCTGCACCATCGCGGGGCGCAACACATTCTGCGCCTGGATCAGCGCCTGCCAGACCTGCGGCGGGTTGTGGCCGAAGGGCAGCGCGCCGTATTGGGCCAGGAAATCCAGGTATTCGCGCCCGGCTTCATCGACAAGCCTGCAACCGACACCGTGAGCGAGTTCAATATCCAGCCCGAAGGTTTCAAGCAGCCGTGCCCGCGTCGGGTTCAGTCCTTTCATTGCCGATCTCCGATCTCGCTTCCAGCCCTCCGGAACAGAGGGCATCCCTGGAAAAAGTTAATGGCCGATCAGGGCAACATCTTGACGCAAACGGTGTATAAAAAAGTCGGTCTTTACGGGGTCTGCACGTCTTGGCGCCCGCCCCTTGTGCGGCGGAACGCTCAACGCGGCCGCCCACACGGCCCTGCATCCGTTCGGTCCACGTATCGGAGAGTACGCCGCCTAGGGATGTGCATCACCCCCCGCGCGAATGCGGTTCCCGCCATGTGCCTCAACCTGTCCAGGGGCTTGTTGCTGTCCTGTTCCGCGGGACCCTAGCGTCCCGGGACCAGAGGGCCAAGATGCCTCCTTCGCACCCGGCGGAAACTCGCGCAACGCGTCAAAAGGGCATGCCCCCCGGCACGGGACCGCATTCCGGGAGCGGCAGGACCGGGGCGGGTTATTGGTTCTGGTCCGCCCGGCAATCAGTGGAGAGCCGGGCGACGGCACGCAAGAGAGGCCCATGCGTGCAGCCGTAAGCACACATGGACACTTCCCCACGTGCATCGCAGCAACTCGACACCGCAGGCGTTCTTCCCCGCATAAACAAAGCCACGGCGAACATCGTTCGCCGTGGCTTCTTTTACATCAATCCTGACCCGGAGACGGAACGCCCCGGATCTTCCGGTCTCAGGCCTTGCGGCGACGCCGCGCCGAAACACCGGCCAGACCACCCAGACCGCCGAGCAGCAGCAGGGCCGAGGCCGGCAGCGGCACGACAGTGATCGCGTCAATCGTTCCGTCGAAATTATTCGTATTCGCTTCGATCGAGAAGGCCAGCGCACCGACATTGTTCCAGTCGAAAGCGGAAGTGTTATTCGAATCTTCCGTAAACGCAGCAAGAAACAAACTCTCGCTGAAATTGACGTCTTGGATTTCCTCGAAGTATGTTGTCAGATTACCACTCGTGTCCCAAGCATAAGCCCAGAAGTCAGCAGTACCGTTAACGTCGAAATCGGATCCACTGAAGGTGAAGGCAGAGACCAATGGATCGTTTGCGGGATCCAAGTCAATCCCGCCAAGCCCGTCTGTGTCAACGGCAATATTGCTGGACACACCCGTGGGCAGATCATTGAAGGTAAAGGAGAAATCCGTACCCGCGCCGCCCCCGTCATATACGAGCACAGCCTGACCTGTTGCGCCGGAATCATTACCGTAAGTCAACTTACCACCACCTGCCGAGAAGGTCGTGCCGAAATCTTGCGTAGTGTTATCAGTTGACACCCACATAAACCGGTTTCCACCGAGAATACCCGTGTCCGACACATCAGTGGTTGCGGGGTTACCATTAAGTTTTGAGGCTACAGATCCTGACGCAGAAAAATCATCGATCACGATAGTCGCTGCCGAAGCCGCCGGCGCAGCCAGCGCCGTCAATGCGATAACAGAAGTCATTCCAAGTATGCGTTTCATGTGCACCCCCATTTGGCACTTATATATGTAGCACTCAGGTACGCTGCGACACAGTCCCGAAACCGGAACTTCCCCCTTCGCGACCCACAGCCCCGCCATATTTCTACCTCATTTCTGCCTTCGGAGTCAACATCGCCGCCCCGCCCCTGCGAAAGCCGCCCCGCCCCTGCGAAAGCGGACACGGGGCGGGAAAAGGTCTATGGCCCGTCCCCGGCGTCCGGGCGTCAACCGGCTGCGCGCGCTCCTGCCCGGGACAAGGATTTGACGGGGTGGACGAAAGGGGCTTTCTTGTCCGGCATGTCACATGGCCCTGGAGGCGGTTCTGAGGCGCGCGCATCTGTTTCTTTACGCAATCATGGCCATTTGCTGCGTGATCGAAGCCGCCCTGAGCCTCGGCGATCTCGGCGTGATCGGACCTGCACGCCTGCGGCAACTGGCCTATGATTACGGCGGCTTCTGGCCCGGCCTTCTGGATGACTGGCAGCCGAACTACACCGCGCAACCCTACGCGATGTTTCTCAGCTACGGGTTCCTGCATGGCGGGCCGGCCCACCTGGCGGTGAACATGATCACGCTTTGGTCATTGGGCCGCGCGGTTATCGACCGGGTGGGCCAGGGGGGATTCGCCCTGCTCTATGCCGGGGCGATTCTTGGCGGCGGGGCGGGCTTCGCGCTGCTGGCATCCGGCCTGCGCCCCATGGTGGGCGCCTCGGGGGCGCTGTTCGGACTGGTGGGGGGGATCCTCGCCTGGGCCTATGTGGACCGATACACCTATCGCGAGGGGCTCTGGCCGGTCGCGCGGGCGGTTCTGCTGCTGGCCGGGCTGAACCTTGTCCTCTGGTGGGCGATGAAGGGCCAGCTGGCCTGGGAAACCCATCTGGGCGGCTTTCTTGCCGGCTGGGTCGTGGCGCTGCTCATCGATCCCAGGCCGCAAACGGAGGGCTGATCCCCCTCGGCACGCCGTCCCACCATACGTCATAGCGATCTGCGGTTTTCGGAGGGGCGACGAGGGACAGCATCACGACCTGTGCTTCAGGCCCCACCGGCGGACGGGGACCCATCGCCGCCCATCATCCCCGCATCCGCCAGGCCCTCGCCATCGGCCAGATCGCGCAGGCTCTCCAGCCCGAAAACCGCCAGGAAATGCCCGGTCGTCACGAAACTGTGGGGCGCGCCGCGACGCGGGCTGCGCGGACCGGGGGCGATCAGATCGCGCGCGGCAAGCCGGCCGATCAGCTCGCGGCCGATCTCGCGGCCGAAGATGTCCTTCAGGCCGTCGCGGGTGACCGGCTGGTGCCAGGCGATGGCGGCCAGCACCGCGATCTCGGTCTCGGTGAGGTCGAGCGCCTGGTCGGCCACATCCGCCGCCGCCCGGATCGCCGGGGCATAGGCGGGCCGGGTGCGCAGCATCCAGCCCTCCGCAACGCGGGCCACCTCGAAAGGCCGGCCCTCAAGTTCCGCGGCCAGATCCGCGACCAGCAGATCGACGCTCGCCCCCTCGCCCACCACCCGGGCGAGGGCCGTGCGCGGCACCGGGCTGGCCGAGGCGAACAGCACCGCCTCGATCCGCCGCATCCATTCGCGCCAGCGCAGCTCTGCCGGAAGGTCGGCAAGGTCCCGGTCGAACCCGACCGCCGCCCCTGCCCTGCTGCGCCGCCCGGCCATGGTCACAGCCCGTAAAGCCGGAAATCCGGCCGGCCGGTCAGTTCACGCACCGCGCCAAGCGCGACCAGCCGCGCACAAAGCCGGCGCGCCGCGCGATCGGTCATCGCAATGGTGCTGCCCCGGACAAAGGGCGACAGCGCCAGCGCCGGGGCAAGCGCATCCTCCGCCAGAAACAGCGCCACCGCCGCCTCGGCCCCCTTGGCCCGCAGCTTCGGGGCGACCGCGCGCAGATGCGCGGCCCGGCGGGCAAGATCCAGCGCCACCCGGTGCGCCTCGACCGCCCCGGCATGGGCGGCCCGGTGGCAGGCCAGCCGCAGCCCGGCCCCGGTCAAGGCCAGGTCGCGGCGTTTCAGCCCCCCGGCCAGAAGCGGCACCATATGGGACCAGCCGAACGCCCGGGCGAGGGTCGCATCGGCGAGGATCAGCGCCGCGGCCTCTTGCCGGGGATGGGCGGCCAGCACTGCCTCAAGCAGGACGGCCGCGCGGGCCACGGCCCCCCTGCCCTCGCGCCCGCCATCCGGACGCACCGCCGCAACCGCCCCGGGCAGGAGCGTCCGCACCCCCCGAAGGCCGTCGCGCCCAAGCGGCACCCGCACCGCCCGGCGCCAGAGGGCAAAGACCGCGCCCCCCGGCCCCGGCACCTCGCCGGGGCGCAGCAGATGCACCTCGTCGCGCAGCGCCCGCGCCCGTTCCGGGCGGCCCGCGAGGGCCAGGCAGGCCTCGGCGGCGGCAAGGGCAAGGCGGTCGCGAAAGACGCCCTGCGGCACCTCGGTTCTGCCAAGCACGGAATGCAGCGCCCCAAGCGCCGCCCCCGACAGAAAGGCCACATCGTCAGGGGTTTGGCTGCGGGGACCGGTGACCCAGGCGGGCATCGGGGACAGGCTGTCGGGGGCGCCCCGGGCGGTGGCATCCGCATGTTTCATGCCTGGACCCTGACAGATCACGGCGCTTTCTTACAGAAAAAATGATATAAACCGCCGCTTCTTCCTGGGCCTTGTAATGTCCAATAATCTTGATTTATCGGACTTGCTGGATCAGGCTGGCCGCGCGCCCCGACAGTGCCCCCTGCCCCTGAAAGACCGCCATGCAAACAGAGGACGACCCGAAGGATTTCCCCGCCCGGCACGCCATGGACGAGATCGCCCTGCCCGACCACGTCGCGGGCTCCGGCAGGCTCGACCGGCTGGTGGATACCGCCCGCGACTATGCCCGGAGCGCCACCTCGGACAACACGCTGAAAGCCTATGCGCGGGACTGGGCGCATTTCGCACGCTGGTGCCGGCTGAAGGGGACAGACCCCCTGCCCCCCTCGCCAGAGATGATCGGGCTCTACCTGGCCGATCTGGCGGCGCCCTCGGGCAAGGCGCCTGCCCTCTCGGTGTCCACCATCGAGCGGCGGCTTTCCGGGCTTGTCTGGAATTACCGCCAGCGCGGCCTCGTCCTTGATCGCGGCGACCGGCATATCGCCAGCGTGCTGGCCGGCATCCGGCGCAGGCACGCCCGCCCGCCCCGGCAGAAAGAGGCGGTGCTGGCCGACGACATCCGCGCCATGGTGGCCACCCTGCCCCATGACCTGCGGGGCCTGCGCGACCGGGCGATCCTGCTTGTGGGTTATGCCGGCGGGCTGAGGCGGTCCGAGATCGTCGGCCTCGATGCAGGCAAGGACGACACGCCCGAGTCCGGCGGCTGGATAGAGATCCTCGACGGCGGCGCCCTGCTCACGCTGAACGCCAAGACCGGCTGGCGCGAGGTCGAGATCGGCCGCGGCTCCAGCGCGCGGACCTGCCCGGTGCATGCGCTGGAGCAATGGCTGCATTTCGCCCGGATCGACTTCGGCCCGGTCTTCGTCCGGGTCTCGCGTGACGGGACACGCGCCCTGAAGCCCCGCCTCAACGACAGGCATGTGGCCCGGCTGGTCAAGCACTGCGTTCTGGCGGCCGGCCTTCGCAGCGAGTTGCCCGAGAAAGAGCGCCTCGCCCTCTTTTCCGGCCATTCCCTGCGCGCGGGGCTGGCCAGCAGCGCCGAGGTCGATGAACGCCATGTTCAGAAACATCTCGGCCATGCCTCTGCCGAGATGACCCGCCGCTACCAGCGCCGCCGCGACCGGTTCCGCGTGAACCTGACGCGCGCCGCGGGGCTGTGACACCGGGCGCCGCGTCTTGCACCGTCACTTTCGCATGCGAAACAGCAGATCGCGTGAACGTCCCCGCGCAGGACCGGGACAGTTCGGCAATGTTCGGCACGTGATCGGGTCTTATCCCCGCGTGGCAAGCCAGCGGCGCAGATCCTCGGCCAGGCCCTTGTCGACCCCTTGCCCCGACAGCGTCAGCCGCCCGCGCGCGATCTTCAGCGCGATGCCCGGGGCGACCTCCTCGGCCGACGGCGGGGAGCGGCGCGCCTTGCCCGCGCCTTTCAGCGCGCGCTCCAGCACCGCGCGCTCGGCCCGCGCATCTTCCGGTGCAGCCTCGCCAAGCGCCAGGGCCAGGCGGTCGGCAAAACCCGCCTCCTCCTGCAGCCGCCCGGCAAGCGCGAGACCCAGATGCTCGGGGATGGCCACCGGAAAGTGCAAGACATCGTCGAAGGCCTCGACCAGCTGGGTGAAGGACAGGATCTTGGACCGTTTCGGCGCCGCAGCGGCAGCGAAGAGCCCGGCCACCGCCGCAGCCTTGTCCGGGTAGACCCCCTGCCCGACCGCCTGCACCACGATGCGGGCACGTTCGTAGAAACTGAGCCCGGCGCGGATCTCGTTTTCCTCGACCATCGCGCGATAGGCCTCGGGCGCGCCCTCGGGGC
>JBNGDM010000057.1:0-13760 GCA_049975105.1 Rhodovulum sp.
GTATTCGGTTTGTCCGGGATCCTGAGCCTGGGCGGTGCCGGCGGCCAAGGCCGCGGCCAGAATCGCGATGCTGCAAAGCGTTCGGGTCATCATCTCTCCTCCTCGTTTCGCCTCCGGGGCCACGTCGTCCCGGTTTCACGCACTCCTCCAGTGGCTTGAGCCTGCGCCCGCGTGCGATTCCGCGCATTGACGGTGCGCAACGGGGCGGTGCGGCACGGTCCGTTTTGGGGTGTTCCCCCTGCGGGCAATTGCCGCTACACACTGGCGCAAGAGCCTCACGGGGGATGAGATGCCGGTATTTCTCGATAGCAGGGCGGCCAGTTTCCAGGGCGACTTCGCCGCGCTTCTCGGCGCCAAGCGCGAAGACAGTCCCGATGTCGACGCCGTGGTGTCGGAGATCATCGCCGATGTGCGTGCGCTGGGCGATGCCGCATTGATCGAGCTGACCGCACGGTTCGACCGGCTGGCGCTCAGCCCCGAGACGCTAGCCTTTTCCCAAGCCGAGATCGACGCCGAATGCGCCAAGGTGACCGCCGCGGAACGCGATGCGCTGGAACTGGCCGCGGAACGCATCCGCGCCTATCATGTGCGTCAGATGCCCCAGGACACCCAATGGACCGACCCCGAGGGCGCCACGCTGGGCTGGCGCTGGACACCGGTTTCGGCGGCGGGTCTCTATGTGCCGGGCGGTCTGGCGAGCTATCCCTCATCGGTACTGATGAATGCGATCCCGGCGCAGGTTGCAGGAGTCGAACGGCTGGTGATCTGCGCGCCCACGCCGGATGGCAAGGCCAACCCGCTTGTGCTGCTGGCGGCCCGGCTCGCGGGCGTGGATACCGTCTACCGGATCGGCGGCGCGCAGGCGATCGCGGCAATGGCCTATGGCACCCGGACGATCAAGCCGGTCGACAAGATCACCGGTCCTGGCAACGCCTATGTCGCGGCGGCCAAGCGGCGGGTGTTCGGCAAGGTGGGCATCGACATGATCGCCGGGCCGTCCGAGATCCTTGTGATCGCCGATTCCGACAACGACCCCGACTGGGTCGCACTCGACCTGCTGAGCCAGGCCGAGCATGACGAAAGCGCGCAGTCGATCCTGATCACCGATGATGCCGCGTTCGGGCAGGCCGTCGCCGCCGCCGTCGACAAGCGGCTGGAAACGCTGGACCGGCGCGGGATCGCCGGGGCCAGTTGGCGTGATTTCGGCGCGGTCATCACCGTGCGCGACCTTGACGAGGCGGCCGAACTGTCGAACCGCGTGGCGCCCGAGCATCTGGAGCTTTGCGTGGCCGATGCCGATGCGCTGGCGGCCAAGATCACGCATGCGGGCGCGATCTTCCTGGGCCAGTGGACGCCCGAGGCGATCGGCGACTATATCGGCGGGCCGAACCACGTGCTGCCGACCGCACGCTCGGCGCGGTTCTCCTCGGGGCTTTCGGTGATGGATTTCCTGAAACGTACGACAATGGCACGGATGACCCCGCAGGCGCTAAAGGCGATCGGCCCGGCGGCCGAGACACTTGCCATCTCGGAAAGTCTTGAGGCACACGGGCTGTCGGTCCGCGCGCGCCTTGACCGCCTGAACGGGGAAAGCGCATGAGCACCGCGCGCCTGATCCATGTCGAGCTGGACGATTCCAACCTGCCGCCGCCCACGCCGCAGATCGAGCAGGAGCGCAAGGTCGCGCTGTTCGACCTGATGGAGGACAATTCCTTTGCCCTGCCGGGGCGCGAGGACCGGCCCGCGCCCGAGGGGCCGTATCGGCTGACCCTGTCGATTCGGGAAAAGCGGTTGGTCTTTGACGTGCGCACCGAGGCCGGCGACCCGGCGGCGGAATTCCACCTGTCGCTGTCGCCCTTCCGGCAGGCGGTCAAGGATTACTGGCAGATCTGCGAAAGCTATTTCGACGCCGTGAAGCGCCTGCCGCCCAGCCAGATCGAGGCCATCGACATGGCGCGCCGCGGCATTCACAACGAAGGCGCGCGCATCCTGCAGGAACGCCTGGACGGCAAGGCCGAACTCGACATCGACACAGCGCGGCGGCTTTTCACCCTGGTCTGCGTGCTGCATTTCGGGGGCTGAGGTGGCCGGACCGCTTCCCTCGTCGGTCTTGTTCTGCTGCGATCACAACTCGGTCCGCTCGCCGATGGCCGAAGGCATCATGAAAAAGTTCTACGGGCAGGAAACCTATGTGCAGTCCGTGGGTGTCCGGAACGACCGCGAGGTAGACGGGTTCTCGGTGGCCGTCTGCGACGAGATCGGCGTCGAGATCGACCGCCACCAGACCCGCTCGTTCGACGAGATGGAGGATTGGGGCGACGACCTGTCGGGCTTCGACCTGATCATCGCGCTGTCGCCCGCCAGCCTGCGCCGGGCGCAGGAACTGACGCGCTATTATCACCTCGATGTGGAATACTGGCCGGTACTGGACCCGACCGGCCTGGGTGAGACGCGCACCGACAAGCTAGCCGCCTATCGCCAGACACGGGACCAGATCGTCGAGCGGCTGATCGACCGGTTCGGGCCGCCGACCCAAGGGAGAGAGGGATGACCCGAGACGTGATCGACCGCTATTTCGCCGCCTTCAACCGGGGCGACACCGACGAGATGCTGGTGGAACTGTCCGCTGACGTGGAGCACCACGTGAACGAGGGTGTGATCCGCCGCGGCAAGGATGCCTTCGCAGAATTCTGCGCGCACATGTCCCGCTGCTACCGCGAGGAACTGACCGACATGGTCGTCTTTGCGACCGAGGACGGCACGCGGGCTGCCGCCGAATACGTGGTCAACGGCACCTACCTGGAAACCGACGAGGGGTTGCCGCCCGCGCGCGGCCAGACCTACTGCCTGCCCGCGGGCTCGTTCTTTACCCTCAAGGACGGCAAGATCGCCCGCGTGACCACCTATTACAATCTCGCCGACTGGCTGGGGCAGGTGAAATGATCCTGTCCTTCCGCACCCTAACCGGGGCGGAGGTCGAATCCGCCCTCGACGACCTGGCCGCGCTGCGCATCCGGGTGTTCCACGACTGGCCTTATCTCTATGACGGCGACCTGGATTACGAACGCCGCTACCTTGCGACATATCGTGACAATCCGCGGGCGATCCTGGTAGCGGCCTTCGATGGCGACCGGATCGTGGGCGCCTCGACCGGCACTCCGCTTGAGGATCATGCCGACGATTTCGCCGCGGCCTTCGAGGACACGGGCTATGAACTGGCCGAGGTGTTCTACTGCGCCGAAAGCGTGCTGTTGCAAGAGTATCGCGGGCAGGGGGCGGGGCATGCCTTTTTCGATGCGCGCGAGAATCATGCGCGCCGTCTGGGCCGCCGGTTCTGTACATTCTGCGGTGTGGTGCGTCCGGGCGATCACCCGCTGAAACCGGCCGACTACCGGCCGCTGGATGCGTTCTGGCGCAAGCGCGGCTATGCAAAGCTGCCCGGTGCGGTGGCGCAGTTCGAGTGGAAGGACATCGACCAGCCCGAGGCGGCCCGCCACGACCTGCAATTCTGGATCAAGCCGCTATGAAACTCGCCGCCGCCGCCTGGCCGATCGATTGGCACGACAGTTGGGCCAGCTACGAGGACAAACTGTCCCACTGGGTCGCCGAGGCCGCGGGGCAGGGGGCCGACCTGTTGGTCTTTCCCGAATACGGGGCGATGGAACTTGCCTCGCTGGAGGGCGCGGATGCGGCGGGTGACCTTGAGCGCTCGCTGCGGGCCGTGTCCGACCGGGTCGAAGCGGCGGACACGCTGCATGCGCGGCTGGCCATGGCGCACGGGGTGCATATCCTCGGTGCATCGGCCCCGGTCTGGCATGGTGAACGGCCGGTCAACCGCGCACGGCTTTTCGGCCCCGAGGGGCAGACCGGATACCAGGACAAGCGGATCATGACCCGGTTCGAGCGCGAGACCTGGGACGTGCGCGCTGGCGGCCCGCTGACGCTGTTCGAAACCGCGCTGGGCAAGCTGGGTGTGCTGATCTGCTATGATTCCGAATTCCCGCTGCTCGGGCGCGCGCTGGTCGAGGCGGGGGCCGAGATCCTGCTTGTGCCCTCCTGCACCGATGCGCTGGCGGGCTATTGGCGGGTGCGGATCGGCGCCATGGCCCGCGCTCTGGAGGGGCAATGCGTGGTGGTGCAGGCGCCGACCGTAAGCGATGCCCCCTGGTGCCCCGCGGTCGATGAAAATGTCGGCGCCGCAGCCATTTACGGCCCGCCCGACCTAGGGTTCCCGGCCGCCGGCGTGCTGGCCGAGGGCGCGCTGAACGCGCCGGGATGGGTCTATGCCACGCTCGAGCCCGGGACGGTGGCGCGGGTCCGGGCCGAGGGCCAGGTCCTGAATTTCACCCATTGGGAGGAACAGAACACCGGTGCGACTCCGGTGGTTTCCCTGCCATTCGATGCATTTACGACTTGAAAAAATGATTAATCGGGCGCATCTAACGGGCGCCCGCAACGTGCCGGGTAACCTTTGATGGAGTGTTCATGGCCAAGGAAGAAATGCTCGAATTTCCCGGCGTCGTGAAGGAACTCCTGCCGAACGCGACATTCCGGGTCGAGCTTGAAAACGGCCATGAGATCATCGCGCACACGGCAGGGAAGATGCGCAAGAACCGCATTCGTGTTCTGGCCGGCGACCGGGTTCAGGTGGAAATGACCCCCTACGATCTGACCAAGGGTCGGATCAACTACCGCTTCAAGTAAGCCTTGCGGCTGATTCTCGGGTCCGCCAGCCCGCGCCGCAAGGACTTGCTGGCGCAGATCGGCGTTGTGCCCGACGAGGTGCATCCCGCCGATATCGACGAAACCCCCGCAACGGGCGAGTTGCCGCGTCCCTATTGTGCCCGCATGGCGGTCGAGAAAGCGCGCGCGGTCCATGCCGCGGCGGACGAACTCGTGCTTTGTGCTGACACCACGGTGGCGTTAGGCCGCCGAATCCTGGGCAAGCCCGCCGATGCCGGCGAGGCTGCGCAGTTCCTGCTGGCCTTGTCGGGACGGCGGCATCGGGTGATCACCGCTGTCGCCTTGCGCCTGGGCGAAAAGGTCTGGGAACGCGACGTGGTCACGGCGGTCAAGTTCAAGCGTCTCTCGGATGCGGAATTGAACGCCTATCTCGCCTCGGATGAATGGCGCGGCAAGGCCGGCGGCTATGGCATCCAGGGTATGGCGGGCGCCTTCGTGCCGTGGATCAGTGGGTCGTTCTCGGCGGTGGTCGGCCTGCCGCTGGCCGAAACCGCGGCGCTTCTGTCCGGCGCGGGTTACCCCGTACACGGGTGGCAAGTATGAAAGGGCGCAGCGTCATCCTCGACGAGATCGCGGGCCGCAAGGCCGCGGCGCTCATGGTCGACGGGCGGCTGGACGACCTGCTGATCGACCCGCCCGACGGCCTGCCCGCCCCGGGTGCGATCTACCGCGCCGTGGTCGACCGTCAGATGAAAGGGCAGGGCGGCGTGTTCCTGCGCCTGCCCGAGGGCCGCGCCTTCCTGCGCCAAGCCAAGGGGCTGCGCCCTGGCCAGGGCCTGCTGGTCCAGGTCACCGGTTATGCCGAAGAGGGCAAGGCGGTTCCGGTTACCCCGCGTATGCTGTTCAAGAGCCGCTACGCCATCGTCACCCCGGATGCGCCCGGCTTCAACGTCTCGCGCACGATCCGCGACGAGGACGAACGCGACCGCCTGCTGGAAACCGCCAATGCCTCGATGGCCGGGGGGGTGGAGCATCTGGGCGTGATCCTGCGTTCGGCCTGCAACGGTGTCGCCGCGGAAGCCATCGCCGAGGATATCGCGATCATGCGCGGGCTGGCCGAGGATATCCTGGCCGAAGCTGCCGAGGGTGCGCCGGAACTCCTGCTGGATGCCCCCGACGCCCACACGAGGGCCTGGCGCGATTGGGCCGAGCCCGATCCCGACGAGGTGATCGACCGGCCCGGCTGCTTCGCGGGGACCGGTGTTCTGGACGCGATCGATGCCCTTTCGGCGCCCGAAGGGCTTGCCGGCGGTGGGGCGCTGTTCGTGGAACCGACCCGCGCGCTGGTGGCGGTCGACGTCAATACGGGTCCGGATACCTCGCCCGCCGCCGGTCTCAAGGCCAACATCGCCGCCGCGCGCGTCCTGCCGCGCCTGTTGCGGCTGCGAGGGCTGGCCGGGCAGATCGTGGTCGATTTCGCGCCGATGCCGAAAAAGGATCGCAGCGCGTTGGAACAGGTTCTGAAGTCGGCGTTTCGCGCCGATCCGGTCGAGACGACCCTTGTCGGCTGGACGCCGCTGGGCCACGCTGAATTGACCCGCAAACGTGAACGCCTGCCCCTGACTGACGTCGTGCGCCCATGAGTTGCCCGATCTGCAAGAAACCCGCCGATCCGGCCTATCGCCCGTTCTGTTCGCGCCGCTGCGCAGATGTCGATCTGGGCAAATGGCTGGGCGGGGGCTATGCGATCCCAGCTGAGAGTTCCGAAGACGTCGAGGGGGCGGCCGAAGAGTTGTCGCGCAACGCGTCCGAGCCTTACTGATTTTCGTGGCAAAACCCTCTGGACAGTGCCGCGCCCCGCGTCTAAAACCCCGCCACCCGAAGCAAGTCGGCTTCACCCGTGCCCGGGTAGCTCAGGGGTAGAGCAGTGGATTGAAAATCCTCGTGTCGGTGGTTCGATTCCGCCCCCGGGCACCATTACCCTCGCCAACCTATTGATACGCCTCGGTTTCTTGAGGAAGCCAAGTGGGCGTAGGACATGGCGAAGGACATTTCGGTACCCTTTTCGTACACCAAGGACGGTATCTACTACTTCGAGCGGAGGGTCCCGCGAGACCTTCGGCAGCACTACTCAGCGGCCAAGATCGCGTACTCTCTGAGGACCCGGTCCGCTTCAGTCGCTGCATCAAGGGCGACGAGGGCCGCACAGCAGCTGGATGAGTACTGGTATCATCTCCGGGTCAAGGAGACCGATCTCCCCGGGAAGCACCTGCTCAGGCTACAGCAATGCGCTCCGGACGCTCCTGCGTTGATCCCGCCTATTGCCAACAACAGCGCTTCCGTCACTCTTTCTGAAGCCGTGGCTATCTAAGGAGTCGCCCATATCGCGGACGAAGTCGAACCAGCCGCCGTGGCCGGAAGCGCGGGGATCGAAGCCGTTTCGGAAGACTTCGACGGCCGTAGGGCGAATACCGTTCCGGTCCCGGAAGTCGACGTAGAAGGCCTCGAGCTCCGCCGCGCCTTCCTTCGGACGGAGGAGATTGCGCAGGATGTCGATGACCTCGCGCTCATAGGTGATCTCGCAGCCTTGGGGCATCTTGAACTCACCGGCCTGAAGCGCCTCCAGCTTGGTCGTGATCGAACGATCACCTGCAGCACCTTGCCTTCGACGCGGCGCAGGCCGCGGCCGAGTTGTTGCAGCCAGATAATCGCGCTTTCGGTGGGACGCAGCATCAGCACGGTGCCGATCTCGGGCACGTCCACGCCTTCGTTGAACATGTCGACCGCGAAGAGGATGTCGATCTCGCCGCGACCAAGCGCTGCGAGGGAGCTCGCCCGCGGGGCGGAGCCTTGGCCCGAATGGACGGCAACAGCCTTCAGACCGGCGTTGCGGAAGTAATCCGCCATGTAATCGGCATGGCGCATGGAACAGCAAAAGCCGATCGCGGGGCCGGTTGCGCGTTTACGGTATTGGTCCAGCGCGTTCAGCGCCCGCGCCTCGGTGGCCAGGGCCGCGTCCAGCGCAGTGGGATCGAACTGGCCGGAGCGCCAGGGGATCTGTGCGTAATCCACGTCATCCGGAACGCCGAAATAGTGGAAGGGCGACAGATGTCCCGCGTCGATCCCGCGGAACAGGTCGCATTCGTAGACGAGGTTTTCACCGCAGAGGCCGAGAAGGTCCGCGCCATCCGTCCGGTCGGGCGTCGCGGTCAGGCCGAGCAGGAAGCCGGGCGTGAAATGCTCGATCAGCTTCTGGTAGGCGCGGGCCGCGGCGTGGTGGAATTCATCAACCACGATATAGTCGAAATGGTCTCGGTCGAATTGGCGCAAGTGACCGACGCGGCCAAGTGTCTGAACCGAGGCGAAGAGAATTTCTGCATCCGCCTCTTTCTCGGTGCCCGTGTAGCGGCCCAGTTTGGCTGCGGGGCGGACCTTGCGAGAGGCCGCCATCGCTTGGGTCAGGATTTCGTCGCGATGGGCAATGAAGAGGATGCGGCCCGCCTTGGCACGGATCGTGTCGAAAGCCGCCAGCCAGGTCTTGCCCAGCCCGGTGGCCAGCACGACAAGCCCGGCGCGGTGGCCGTTCGAACGGCTTTGTATAAGAGCCGCCAGCGCCTCCTGCTGGATCGTATGCGGCTCCGGTGGTGGGCCTTGCTCTGCCACAACGCGGGCGGTGAATTCGGGCATCGGGCGCGCCCTGCGGCGTTTCGCATAGGCATCGACCCATGCTGCCGTCAGCGGTTTGACCTCGGGGCGTGCCAGCAAGTCCTGAAAAGCCACCCCGACACTGTCTGCCGCGTCTTCGGAATGCAGGTTCCATTCCACACCATCGGTCAGCGCCGATTGGGACAGGTTCGAGCTACCGACAATCGCCGCCCCGCGTGCATCGGCGGCGCGGAATAGCCAGGCCTTGGGGTGAAAGCTGAGGCCGCCAGTTTCGAACACGAAGAGCTCCGCGCCTTCCAGGTCCAGCAAACGGGCCAAGGCGGTCGGGTCGGTCGTGTCGAGATAGTCGCCCACCACGATCCTGAGCCGCCCGCCGCGCGCCAGCAGTTCCCGGAACCAGGGCTCGAGCAAGGCCACGCCGCTGTCCATGGCGAAGGCAATTGCCAAGTCGACCGAGTGCGCGGTGTCGAGACGCTCGGCGAGCAGCGGCAGAAGCGGATCGCGGCCGCCGGTTGTCAGACGAGCGCCACTGGCCTCCCGCAGGTGGAAATGGCCGTGATCGGATGAGGCAGAGAAAACAGCCGTGCCGCGACCAAGTGCGGTGCCCACTTCGGCCAGCATCGCCATCTGTTCCGGGACGGTCAGGTCATCCCACGCGGGCACATGCCGAGGGGCGGGGATCAATCCGGCCTCACGGTGCATGCAGATCGGGCAGGTGAGGCGCGGGTCAGTCACACTCGTCCAGATTGATCTTCTTTACTGTCACCATTCCTAAGGATCGCCGCCGTCATGTCCAGGCGCTGCGGCGATGCGGCACTGGCTCGAGCTGTGATTTCCGGCCTTAATCCTCCTTTGGAAAAGTGGGACACAAATCCGAAAAAATCCAATAAACATGGTGAAAGAAAAAAGTCCCGCCGTCTTGTAAATTATTGCAATAAAAACAAAATGTTATGCCGCCCCGGGGCGCCACATCATCATCTAAGCTACTGTTTTGCTATCAGCTTTGTCGCAAGATGGAGCTACCGTAGAACATGGCGGAGAACAAAACTGCACCGCACTCATTTGCGAAAGATGGCGTCTACTACTTCGTGAGGCGCGTCCCCAAGGACCTGCTGCACCACTACACGTCACCAAAAATCTCCTTCTCGTTGCGCACGAGGTCGGCATCCGTCGCTACCTCTCGCGCCTTGAGAGCAGCACAGCGGCTCGACGAGCACTGGTATTTCCTCAGGATCAACGACTGCGATCTACCGGGGAAGCACATGCTGCGCTTGGCGCAGAACACCAACGCTGTCCCCGCCGTGATGGCCATGACTACCGCTGCAGCCGAAACCGTGAAGTTCTCGGAAGCCGTGGGTATCTACCTCTGGCTCAAGGGACAAGGTCGCCCGGTCACCTTCCACCGCGCAGCGGAGCGGTCATGTGGCTATGTCATCGACATGTGCGGCGACAAGGACATCACAGCCTACACCAAGGCAGACGCGAACGCCTTCCGCGACGACCTGATCAAGCGCGGACTGGCAGGCAGCAGCATGACGCGCGTGTTCGGAACGGTGCGCTCGGCTATCAACTTCGCTGCCGCCGACATCGGGATCGACATCACCAAACCATTCGGCAGGGTCATCGAGATCAGGATGCCATGTTTTCGAAGCTCGGCCCGATCGTCGACAGAGCAGTCTTGCGATCCACGCTCGGAGTGATGAACCAACCCCGGGCAAGTCCATCTCGTCTTGCATGATATTGCACAGCGCCAACTCATAACCCCTGTCCAATCGAAGACCGGGTCAGGGATCGGGGCATTTGCAGCACATATTCGAGCAAATCCCCTTCGCTCAAGGGCCGCGCGAAAAGGTAGCCCTGCATCGTGTCGCATCCGCTCTTCCGGATGATGTCCGCCTGTTCCTCGGTTTCCACCCCCTCGGCGATGGTCGAAATGCACAAGGTTTCGGCAATCTCTACGATGGCAAGCAGAAGGTTGCAGGACCGATCTTCATGGGCCACCGGCGCCACGATCCGCCTGTCGATCTTGAGCGCCGAGGGGGCGATTTCCATCAGCCCGATGATCGAGGCGTGGCCCGAGCCGAAATCGTCGATCTCGATGTCGATGCCGGCTTCGCGGATCATTTCGAGATGGAAACGGAATGCATCGCTCTCTTCCTCGACCAGGATAGATTCCAGGAGTTCAAAGGTGACGTTCGTCTGCTCGGCCACCATGTCGCGGGCCAGGCTGACCACGTCGGGGTCGTGCATCCGCCCCGACGAGACGTTGAAGCTGATCTTGGGCACCCGGACCCCCCGGTCGCGCCAGCGGGCCAGGGCCGCCCTCGACTTCTCCATCATCAGGCGATCGATCTCGGGCACGATCCGGAGTTGCTCGGCCACGCGCATGAAGGCGTCGGGCGAGAGCAGGCCCCGTTTCGGGTGATGCCACCGCAGCAACGTCTCGACGCCCACAAGGCTGCCATCGGCCGTCGAGACCTGGGGCTGAAAGAACGGCACGAATTCGTCCCGCTCCAGCGCCTCGTGCAACTCCACTGCGATACGGCGGTCATTGAGAATGCCGTGATGAAGTTCCGGCGTGAAGAACTCGATGCGGTTTCGTCCGCCCGCCTTCGCGCGATAGAGTGCGGCATCCGCGAACAACTGCAATTCTTCGCCAAGCTCGGCGATGTCCGCGATTTCCGCGATGCCGAAGGAGACACCGAACCGGCATTGGCGGCCGTGGTAGAGCATGGGCTCGGCAAGCCTGGTCCGGATGCGTTCGACCAGTTCTTCTGCGGCGTTGCGCCCCAAGCCGGGCGCAAGTAGCACCGAGAATTCGTCACCCCCGATGCGAGCGGCGAAATCGCCGGCGCGCAGGCTCTCGCGCAGGACGTCCGCAAGATGCTTGAGCACCTGGTCACCGGCCTCGTGGCCAAGGGTGTCATTCACGTATTTGAAGTGGTCGATATCGACCCGGATCAGCGTGCAGGCGGTGGGCCCTTTCGTTCGCGCGGCCTCGCGCATGCGGCCGAGCATCCGGTCGTAACAGCGCCGGTTCGGCAGCCCCGTCAGCGCGTCATGCAGCGCCTGATGTTCGTTTTCCGCGCGCATCTCCTCGGCGACCCTGTGGGCTCGGCGCAGTTCCGCTTCGCGTTCCACGTCGACCGTGATGTCGAGCAGCGCCCCGGTCCAGATGACCGTTCCATCGGGGCCCTTGCGCGGGGTCGCGGTCGCGTTGAGCCAACGCGTGCCGCGGTGCGGATGGAGGAACCGAAAACGGTTCTTGCGTGGCGTCAGGCTCCGGCTGCATTCGTCGATCCCCGCGGCGTATGCTTCGAAATCGTCCGGGTGGATCCGTTGCGCGATCTCGGCTTGGCGGTGCTGTATCGCGCTGTCCGAATAGCCGATGATCTCGTCGAAATGCTTGCTTGTGTAGGTGAACTGAACGTCCTGCGGACCGTACCAGTGGAATTCGTACAGGCCGACCGGCGCGATCTCGGCGACCGAGGACAGCCGTTCATGGGCGCGGCGCACTTCTTCGGCGGCCTCGGCGGCGCGGGTCTCGATCTTGCGCTGTTCGGTGATGTCGATCACGGTGCCATACCAGATCACCGCACCGTCGGGCTGGGCGGCAGGGATCGACGACAGCATGAGCCAGCACAACCCCTTTTCGGGATGCTCCAGCCGGTAGCGAATCTCCAGCGGCGTAAGCGTGTCGCGGGAATGGCGGATGCGGTCGAACAGCATCGGCGCATCCTCGGGATGGATGTTGCGCGCCGCAGTTTCGCCGTCGGCCTCCATCTCTGCTCGGGGAACGCCCATGATGTCGGACAGGCGGGCGCTGAAATACGGCAGGTCGATGGCCCCGTTCTTGTCCTCGCGATACTCGAAAATCGCGCCCGGCGCATTGTCCGCAAGGGTGTTCAGCCGCTCTCGGGCCCGGCGCGCGACAGAGGCGGCATAGGCAAGCTTGGCTTCGTTCTCCTTGTTTTGATCGGTGCTGATCACGGCCCCCGCCAACAGCGGCGGTTGTGCCGGGTCGGGATGCGCCATCCAGCTCGCGACCGCCCGGTACCAGTGATAGGTTCCGTCGCCATGCCGCAGGCGGTGTTCATGTTCGTAGAGTGTGCTGCGGCCCTGTTGTAGCGCTTCCATCGCCTGGATTGCGCCGGGTAGATCGTCCGGGTGGATAAGGCGGCGCCAGCCCGCATCGGTCGAGGGGAACGCCCCCGGCTTGTAGCCCAGAAGCCGGTAGGTCCCGTCGGTGGCCCAGCCCTGGTTGCGCCCGGGGTTCACCGTGAAATGCCCGATGCCACCGCGCAGCGAGGTCAGCTTGAGCATCTCTTCGCGCGTCTGCGCCTTGACGCGCGCCGCCTCGGCCTCGGCGAGGGCCGATGCCAACCGCTCCTCGACCTCGTTTCGCTCGGTGATCTCGACGAAACTGCCGCAGATCATGTAGGGCAACTCTTGCGCCGCGCGGTCGACCTTGCGACCCTTGGAGATGATGGTGCACCAACTGCCGCTCGCGTGCCTGACCCTGAACACCAGGCTGTAGGTATCGGTTTCGCCCCGCTCGATCGCGGTATGGGCCTCGACCACCGCCGGCAGATCGTCGGGATGGATCAGCTTGCGGAATTCCGACGCGGTCATCTTTACTTGCGGCGGCAGTCCCAATAGCTCCGTGATGGTTTCGCCGAACCAGGACCCGCCGGTTTCGGGGATGCGATACCAGGGCACGACCTTGCCCATGGTGGTCGCAATGTCCAGGATTTCAGCCTTTTCCCGGGCCGCGTCGCGCTGGCGGCGCGCCTCTTTCAGGGCGCGCGACATGCCCACGGGCAACAGGCCGCACCGGTCGGGATCGAAGCCGGGGCCGTGCAGGTCCGGCAGAGCAGGCGCATGCGCGGGCGCCGCTGGCTGCGCCTGGCCCAGAAGGCCTTCGACCTTTCCTTGCACCCGTAAGGCGGTCAACTGGCAATCCAACCGGCCGCCCTGACCGGCCGACGGGTCAAAGGCGAGGGTCAGGCGCGCAGTGCCCGCCGTCTCGTCGAGCAGTGGACGGCTGGCTTTTGTCAGGACAGCTCTGTCCTGCGGCGCGACAAGACCACTGAATGCCTGGCCCGAGGGTGCGGTCAGTTCCTCGCGAAATGCAGCGTTCGCGGCAACCAGTGCACCATCGGCCGTCAGCAGCCAGGCCGGGCCGCCGAGCGCGTCGATCAGACTGCCGAATTGCTGAATGCCGCCATCCATCCTGGGTGCCACTGTCCGTTATTGGCCGTGCACCAATCCATCGCCGGGATTTCTTTTGGATGGTTTAAGAAACGGGGGATCGTTCGATTTTGCAGTTTTTTCATTCTGTGCCCGGCGTGCCGTCAAGACGCCGTGAAAGGGCATTTCGAAAATGAAAAGGGCGCGGCCAAGACCGGCCG
>JBNGDM010000058.1:0-13635 GCA_049975105.1 Rhodovulum sp.
GGTCCAGATCGGCGAAGGGGTCGCCCACGATCACCTCGATCCCCAGCGGTTCGGCGCGGGTGCGGATCACCGCGATGTTCTGCGGGTGGCAATGGTGATCGACGAAGATGGCGCCCGCCTTCGACTTGGCCACGCGCTGGGCCATGGTCATCGCCTCGGCGCAGGCCGTCGCCTCGTCCAACAGCGACGCGTTGGCGATTTCCAGCCCCGTGAGGTCGCTGACCATGGTCTGGTAGTTCAACAACGCCTCGAGCCGGCCCTGGCTGATTTCCGGCTGGTAGGGGGTATAGGCGGTATACCAGGCGGGGTTTTCCAGGATGTTGCGCTGGATCGCGGGGGGTGTCACCGTGCCATAGAAGCCTTGCCCGATCATCGTGGTGAAGGGGCGGTTCTTCTTGGCGATCTGGCGCATGTACCACAGCATCTCGCGTTCCGATTTCGGCTTGCCGAAATCCAGCGGTTCGGCCTGCCGGATGCTGGCGGGCACCGTCTCGTCGATTAGCTCTTCCAGGGTCTTCAGCCCCAACACCTCCAGCATCTCGACCATTTCCTCGGGCGAGGGGCCGATATGGCGGCGGTTGGCAAAGTCATAGGGCAGGTAGTTGCTGGGGGTGTAGGGCATCTTGATGTCCGGTCAGCCGATGAATGTCTTGTAGGCGGCCTCGTCCATGAACTCGTCCAGCGCGCTCATGTCCTCGATCTTCATCTTGAAGAACCAGGCCTCGCCCAGCGGGTCGTCGTTCACGAGGCCGGGGTTGTCGGGCAGCGCCTCGTTGACCTCGACGATCTCGCCATCCAGCGGGGCGAGGATGTCGGACGCGGCCTTGACGCTTTCGATCACCACCACCTCGTCATCCTTCGAGACGGTTTTGCCCTCGTCGGGCAGCTCGACGAAGACGATATCGCCCAGCTGTTCGGCGGCGTGCTGGGTGATGCCGACGACGACCAGATCGTCCTCGACGCGCAGCCATTCATGTTCTTCGGTGTATTTCATGTGGGTGTCCCTCAACGCTTGTAACCGTGCGGTGCGAACGGCAAGGCGGCCACCTCGACCGGCAGCCGTTTGCCCCGCACCTCGCCCCAAAGTGTGCGCCCTTCGCGGGCAAGATCAACGGGCACGTAGCCCATAGAAACCGGCGCCCCGACCGTGGGGCCGAACGCGCCCGAGGTGACGGCGCCGACAGGCGCCTCGGCATCCTCGGTGGCAAACAGGGCCGTGCCCTCGCGCATCGGCGCGCGGGTGCCGGGGCGCAGGCCCACGCGCAGGCGGTCGGGGCCGTTGTCCAGTTCGGCCAGGATGCGATCCGCCCCCGGAAAGCCCCCCGCCCGGTCGCCGCCCGAACGCCGCGCCTTCTGGATCGCCCAGCGCAGGTTCGCCTCGACGGGCGATGTTGTCGTGTCGATGTCGTGGCCGTAAAGGCACAGCCCCGCTTCCAGCCGCAGGCTGTCACGCGCACCCAGCCCGATGGGTTCGACGGACTCGTGGGCGAGCAGCGCGCGGGCAAAGGCCTCGGCCTGCCCCTCGGGCACCGAGATCTCGAACCCGTCCTCGCCGGTATAGCCCGAGCGCGACACCCAAAGCGGGCCGTAATCGCTGTCGATGGTGGCCGCATCCATGAAGCGCATGGCGGCCAAGCCCGGGGCCAGACCCTCCAGCACCGCCTCGGCGGCCGGTCCCTGCAGCGCCAGAAGGCAGCGGTCGGTGATCTCCTCGACCTCGCAGGTGTCGGACAGATGCGCCCGCAGATGCGCGATATCGGCGGCCTTGCAGGCGGCATTGACCACCAGGAACAGGTCGTCGCAGCGGTTCGTCACCATCAGGTCGTCAAGGATGCCGCCCGCCGCGTTGGTGAACATGGCATAGCGCTGGCGGCCCGGTTTCAGCCCCATCAGGTCCACCGGCACCAGCGCCTCCAGCGCGCGGGCGGCATCCGCCCCCTCGCCCGAGCGCGGGCGCAGAACCACCTGGCCCATGTGGCCGACATCGAACAGCCCCGCCTGCGCGCGGCAATGCAGGTGCTCCTTCATCACGCCAAGGGCGTATTGCACGGGCATGTCATAGCCCGCAAAGGGCACCATCTTCGCGCCCAGCTCCACGTGCAGATCGTATAGCGCGGTGCGCCGCAACTCCGTCATCCGGCCCTCTTTTCCTGCCGGGGCAGCCGCGCGGCCCGGCACCGTTTCCGGGCCTCCCCGATGGATGCCCGTCGCGATGCCCCCTCTGTCCCTTCGCCTGAGATCGCTATCCCTTCGGCGGGCGCGGATCCCCGCGCCTCTCTCCAGAGTTCCTGACCGCCCGCGGTCCTGTGGCCTGAGAGTTTACCGGGGCGGTTGCTCCTTCGGCACCGGCCTTGGCGGCCGGATTCTCCCGTGGGCGGATGTCGGCCTTCGTAGATCATGGGTCGTTTCCCGGCAAGGGCTTGCAATCGCTTGGGGGGGTTGCAAATTGGGGAAATGCAGGATCCGTATTTCTTCGGCTATGGGTCGCTGGTGAACCGGGCGACCCATGATTACCCGCGCGCCACAAGGGCGCGGCTGACGGGGTGGCGGCGGGCGTGGACGCATACGACGCTGCGCGAGGTGGCGTTCCTGTCGGCGGTGCCCGCCCCCGGCGCGGTGATCGAGGGGCTGATCGCGGCGGTGCCGGGGCATGACTGGACCGCGCTGGACGAACGCGAACGGGCCTATGACCGGCACCCGGTCAGCCACGCGGTGGACCACGAGGCGGGCCACCCGGTCGACGTGCAAGTCTATGCAATACATAAGGAAAAAGCCGCAGCCCCCAGCATCCGGCACCCGGTACTGCTCAGCTATGTCGACGTGGTGGTGCAGGGCTATCTGCGCGAGTTCGGGGTGGAGGGGGCACGGCGGTTCTTTGCCACGACCGACGGCTGGGAGGCGCCGATCCTGAACGACCGGGCGCGGCCGATCTATGGCCGTCACCAGGCGCTGACGGGGGACGAACGGGAGTTCGTCGACCACGAATTGCGGCTGCGGAACGCCCGCGTGATCGAGCGGGTCTGAGGGTAGATGCGGGGCCCCGGAGCCCGGATTCCGCGATATGAATTCCATATGAATCGCATATGAATCCCATATGAGTTTTTTCGGACTCTCTTGAGGGGCTTGGGGCGGGTGAATGGCGTGACCAGAGCGCTCCAGGCGACGCTGTTCGAATAGCATGACCTCCGCAAACAATACGAGCAAACGTCAACCTTATTCACGCGATTGATGGTGCGGCAAGAAGGGCCTTCAACGCAGTCGGCAAGCGGCCTAGGTTCAAGTGTGTGGTGGAACAAATCCTTGCACGGTGCCGGCTCGCCGGTTGCGTCTACCACGAAAGAGGGGGCGGAACGCCCGCCCCCTCCAGATTTGCGGCAAGTTCAGAGTTCGATACGGAACGCTTTCTTGCCATACCATTTGGCCCAAATGCGGCGACCATCTTTGGTGGTCACGTAGGGCCGGAAGACGACCTTTTTGTCGTCTTTGGTGCTGTCCAAGAGGGTTCTCCTTCTATGGACGTGAGCCGCTCCCCTAGAATGCTTTGCAAGGCGTCCTCTAGGGGGGCGGGCCTTCTGAGCGGTCAGTCGAACACTGATCCACCCGAAGTTCTTAGCGGTGTAACGGTTGGACCGCTTTTTGCTGCGGCAAATTTTTTGAGCCTGTATCGCTCGCCATCATGCGCCACTATCTCATCAGACTTGAGCCGTGAAAGCAGGCTGGACACAGAGCCGCGGTCCAGATCAATGCCGCGCTCTTTTCCCCGCGTTACCGCTTGGTTGGCATTGAGGCCGCGCTCGCCTGCTTCCTCGAGCAGACGAAGCACAGCGGCTTTGACGCTGCCCTTCTTGGCGCGCTTCTGGGGCTCATCTGGTTGAGCCCCCATCATTTCCAGAATGATCTCTTTCTGCGCAGTAAGCTTCTCTATCTCACGCTCAATACTATCGAGCCGGGATTGCATATCCCGCATGGTCGGAGCCCTTGCCATGGCATCCTCCTTTTTGTGGTGGCCCCGGTGGGATTCGAACCCACAAACCTTGCACGGTTTCCGATTTAAAGTCGGCTGCGTCTACCAATTCCGCCACGGGGCCGTGACTAGATCTCGTACCATGCGGGCCAGCCCGCACACGTTATGGTGCCACGGCAGAGACCAGAGTCAACGGCAACCTGCGTCAATTACACCAATAAGTCCTATCTATTTGTTTTTCCGAGATTTCGATTTTTTGCCGCACGAGTATTGACCCCAAACATCAAATGCTGGCTATGCGAATCAGGATAAGCCACGCAAGAAGTGGGCCAAAGACACCCATCCCGCCCTACCGCCCCCTGATCCGCCGCAAGTCCGAGCGCAGCCCCGATTGCCGGGCGTGGAAGCCCTCGGCGTCGCCGAAATCGGTGAAATTGCCGTAGAAGGCGTGGGGGTCGGCGATGCGGCGAGAGTGTTTGATGGGGCACCAGTATTGCTCGGTCCGGGCCGCCACCTCTCGGGCGAGTGCGATCACCCCGTTGGCATAGCCGCAATAGACGCAGTTCAGTTTCTGCAAGCCGTTCAGATAGGCCAGCTGGTGGCGGTCGATGAAGACGTAGTCGCCGCGGCGGACCTTTTCGATGCCATAGACCGGGAAGCAGACCGCCTGGTAGATCGCCATGAACAGATCGAGCAGCGCAAGCGGCAGGATCAGCGCGTAGATCGCGGGCGCCGTCAGGATGAATAGCGGCCGCGGGCTGGCGAGGAAGGCCAAGAGGCTGACCTTGAGCGCGCGGTGGCGGGCCAGCACCTCGTCCTCGAACCGGGCGCGGCCCGACACGATGCGATAGCGGAACTCGGCGCGCTTTTCCTCCAGCTCCTCCTGGAGGCTGTCCTGAAGCTCGCGGATGCGGGCCAGCAGGGTTTCGACGGGTTGGGGCATGGCGGCGCTCCTGTCGGGCGGGCGTCCAGTTGACCACGGGACGCCCGCCTGCGCCAAGCCCCAAGCGTCAGTCGATGGAGACCAGCTCGATCGCGAAGGTCAGGTCCTGGCCCGCGAGCGGGTGGTTGGCATCGAGCACCACCTCGTCGTCCGTGACCTCGGCCACGGTGACGGGCATGACCTGGCCCTGGGGGGTTTGCAGTTGCAGCCGGGTGCCGACCTCAAGCGGGATCTCGGCCGGGACCTGGGCGCGCGGGATCGCCTGCTTGGCCTCGGGGTTGTGGTCGCCATAGGCCTCGGCGCAGGGGATCTCGACGGTTTTCTTGTCGCCGGCGGCCATGCCGGGCAGGGCGGAATCGAGGCCGGGGATGATCTCGCCCGAGCCGACGGTGAATTCCAGCGGGTCGCGGCCTTCGGAACTGTCGAAGGTGGTGCCGTCGGCCAGCGTGCCGGTGTAATGGATGCGAACCTTGTCGCCCGCTTTGACCTGGGTCATGGGTGTCTCTTTCGATTGTCGTGGGAATGGGTTTGCAGAGGCCGCGCGCGGCGCAGGTGCTCTGGGCGTGGGGCCAACGTAAAGTCCGGGGCCGCGATGTAAACCCCCGGGGGCGTCAGGTTTCGGGCTGGATCAGGCCCAGCGCCGCACCGGTGGGGTCGGTGGCGATGGCGATGCGGCCCAGCCCCTCGATCGGGAGGGGGCCGCGCAGGGTCTGGCCGCCGCGGGCGGTGCTTTTGGCAAGCGCGCGGTCGATGTCGTTGACGGCGAAATAGCTGAACCAGTGCGGCGGCAGGCCGGCAAGGTCGGGCAGCGCGGAAAGGGCGACGATGCCGATGGTGGGGCGGTCGCCGCGGCGGCCGACGTGATAGGCGACGCCCTGCATGTCGAACGCCTCGAAGTTCCAGCCGCAGAGGTCGCGGTAATAGGCGAGTGCCTTGGGCACGTCGCCGGTTCTGAGTTCGGTCCACCAGAACTGTCCGTGATGCTGCGCCATGGGGGCTCCTTTCGGCTTGGGGCGAGCATAGCCGATTTCGCGGCCGCCGCCATGCGCGGGGCACCTTTTCCCCCCGCCCGCCCTGTGCCAGTGTCGGCGCCGAGGAGGCCCGGCATGGCGATCACCACCTGCATTTTCGACGCCTATGGCACGCTGTTCGACGTGAATGCCGCCGCCCGCGAGGCGGCAAGCGAACCGGGCTGCGAACGGCTGGCCGATCTGTGGCCGGCGCTGGCCGAGGACTGGCGGCGCAAGCAGCTGGAATACAGCTGGCTGAGGGCGATCACCGGGGCGCATGCGGATTTCTGGCAGGTGACGGCCGATGGCCTGGACTGGGCGATGGAGGCGCACGGGCTGGCAGGCGACGAAGGGCTGCGGGCGCGATTGCTGGCGCTGTATCGGGAATTGTCCGCTTACCCCGAGGTGCCGGGCGTGCTGTCGGCGCTGAAGCAGGCGGGCAAGGGCACGGCGATCCTGTCGAACGGGGCGCCGGGGATGCTGGCCGACGCGGTGGGCTCGGCCGGGATCGGGGCGCTGCTGGATGACGTGTTGTCGGTTGAAACGGTCGGCATCTTCAAGCCCGCGCCGCAGGTCTACGACCTGGTGGGGGCGCGGTTCGGCTGTGGCCCGGACGAGGTTCTGTTCGTGTCGTCGAACGGCTGGGACGCGGCGGCGGCGGCGGGATACGGTTTCGTAACCGCCTGGGTGAACCGGGCGGGCCTGCCGGTGGACCGGATGCCGTGGCGGCCCACGCATATCCTGAAAGACCTGGCCAGCATCCCGGCGCTGGCGGAGGGGGCATGATGGAGCATTTCACCGCCGCAGACGGCGCGCGCATCGCCTATCGGGACGAAGGGAAGGGGCCGCCGCTGCTGTGCCTGGCGGGGCTGACGCGGAATGCCAGCGATTTCGACTACCTGGCGCCGCACCTGCCCGGTATCCGCATGATCTGCATGGATTATCGCGGGCGCGGGGCGTCGGAGTGGACCGGCGCCGATACCTATACCCTGCCGCAAGAGGCGCAGGACGCGGTGGGCCTGCTGGATCACCTCGGGCTGGGGGCGGTGCCGATCCTGGGCACCTCGCGCGGGGGGCTGATCGGGATGGTGCTGGCCGCCACCGTGCCCGACCGCGTGGCGGGGCTGTGCCTGAACGATGTCGGCCCCGAGATCGCCCGGCCGGGGCTGGAGCGGATTTTCGATTACGTGGGGCGGAACCCCTCGGTGAAAACGCACGACGAGGCGGCCCACGCGCTGGCGCGCAGCATGGCGGGGTTCGAGGGCGTGCCGGAGGCGCGCTGGCTGGAGGAGGCGCGGCACCATTTCGTGGCGACGCCCGAGGGGCTGAAGATCAACTACGACCCGGCGCTGCGCGACGCGTTCCTCGCCGCCTTCGAGGGCGCGGCGCCGGATTTGTGGCCCCTGTTCGACGCGCTGGCGGGCAAACCCGTGGCGCTGATCCGGGGGGCGAATTCGGACCTGTTGTCGCCCGAAACCGCGGCCGAGATGCGCCGCCGCCGCCCCGACCTGATCTTTGCCGAGGTGCCGGGGCGCGCGCATATCCCGTTCCTGGACGAAGCCGAAAGCCTGGCCGCGCTCCGCACCTTCCTGGGGGCGGTGACGTGAATATCGGCATGATCGAGGCGGCGGCGGCGCGGCTGGCGGGCCATGTGCGGGAAACGCCCCTGTTGTCGTCCCCCGCGCTGGACCGGATCGCGGGGCGGCGGGTGCTGGTCAAGGCGGAATGCCTGCAACATACCGGCAGCTTCAAGGCGCGCGGCGGCTGGGCGGCGATTTCCGCGCTGGACCCGGACGTGCGGGCGCGCGGCGTGATCGCCTATTCGTCGGGCAATCACGCGCAGGGGGTGGCGCGGGCGGCGGCCGCGCATGGCTGCCCGGCGGTCATCATCATGCCGTCGGACGCGCCCGCGACGAAGATCGCGGGCACCCGCGCGCTGGGCGCCGAGGTGGTTCTGTATGACCGGGCGAGCGGCGACCGCGACGCCCTGGGGGCCGAGATCGCCGGGGCGCGGGGGCTGACGCTGGTCAAACCCTTCGACGACGCAGATGTGATCGCCGGACAAGGCACGGTGGGGCTGGAGATCGCGGCGCAGGCGGGCGTGGCCGAGGCCGACGTTCTGATCCCCTGCGGCGGGGGCGGGCTGACCGCGGGCGTGGCGCTGGCGCTGGAGGCGCGGGCGCCGGGGCTGCGGGTGCGGCCGGTGGAACCCGAGGGGTTCGACGATACCGCGCGCTCGCTGGCCTCGGGGCGGATCCAGGCGAACGCGGCGCGGGCGGGGTCGCTTTGCGATGCGATCCTGACGCCCAGCCCGGGCGAGATGACCTTTCCGATCATGGCGCGGCTGTGCGGGCCGGGGCTGGTCGTGAGCGAGGAAGAGGCGTTGCGCGCCATGGACGCGGCGTTCCAGCATCTGAAGATCGTGCTGGAACCGGGCGGCGCGGTCGCGCTGGCCGCGGCGCTGTATCGCCCGGACGCGTTGGCGGGGGAGCCCGTGATCGCGGTGGCCTCGGGCGGGAACGTGACGCGCAAAACCTTTTGCATGGCGCTGGACCGGGCCGGAGAGACCCAGTGACGACTTTCAGAATTGCGACATTCAACGCCCAGAACCTGATAGGGCCGGATCAGCCCTATCAGCGGTTTGAATCCTATACCCCAGAGGATTACGCGGCGAAGCGCGACTGGATGGCCGGGCAACTGACCCGCATGGATTCCGACATCGTCGCCTTTCAGGAGATCATCGACCCCGAACCCCTGCGCGAGGTGATCGCGGCGGCGGATGCACAGGCCCCCGACCGCCCGCCCTATGCCGAGGCGGACCTGGCCTTTGCCCCCAACATGGCCGATTCCGGGCCGGGCGCGCGGCGGCCGGGGCTGGCGGTGCTGTCGCGGTTCGGCTTCGACGGGGCGCCGCAATCTATCCAACTGCTGGACCCGCCGCTGGAGATCCCGTTTCACCACCTGGGCGGGGGCGATGCGGGGCAGTATCAATTGAACCGGCTGACCCGGCCCATCCTGAAGGTGCGCGTGCCCGTGGGCGGCCACGTCCTGACGGTCTTCAACGTGCATCTGAAATCGCGGATGGGCGAGTTCGTCCGGCCCAAGGGCGCGCGGTTCTCGCCCGAGATCGACCTGTCGGCCTATGACGCGGCGGGGCGCGCGATGGGGGTGCTGCGCGCCTCGGTCCGGCGGATGGCCGAGGCCTGGGTGCTGCGCAAGCTGGTGGTGGACGAGCTGGAGGCGGGAAACCCGGTGGCGGTGCTGGGCGATCTGAACGCGACGCCGCAATCGGCCACGCAACAGATCATTTCGGGCGAACGGCCCTTTGCCGATTACACCTGGCTACGCCGCCACGACGCCAAAGCCGCCGACGACATGTATACCGAGGCGGAGGACGCCGCGATCCGCGAAAGCATCGAGCGGGTGCGGCTGCATTCCGCCGAGGCGCTGTTCATCCGCAAGGCGCTGCGCGACATGGTCTATACCAACGCCTTCGGCGGCGTGTTCGACTCCTTCGACGCGATCCTGCTGTCGCGGCATTTCCACCCCGACTGGCCCGGCCGGATCGGCGAGATGACCCACCTGGGCGTCTATAACGACCACATCGCCGACGGCACCCACCCCGAGGCGCCGGACAATGTGCGCGCCTCGGACCACGGGCAGCTGGTGGCGCATCTGCGGCTGGTCTGATTGACGCCCCGTGCGGGCCGGTCCATTGTCGCGCCCGGGGAGGATAGCATGCGCACGCAGGTCTGCATCATCGGGGGCGGCCCCTCGGGGCTGCTGCTGGCGCAGCTTTTGCACCTGGACGGGATCGACAGCGTCGTCCTGGAACGGCGCGAGCGGGCGCATGTGCTGGGCCGGATCCGGGCGGGCGTGCTGGAACAGGGCAGCGTGGACCTGCTGCGCCGGGCGGGCCTGGGCGAGCGGATGGAGCGCGAGGGGTTTCGCCACAACGGCACCTATCTGGCCGCCGCCAACCGCGGGTTCCGCATCGATTTCGAGGCGCGGGTGGGCAAATCGGTGATGGTCTATGGCCAGACCGAGGTGACGCGCGACCTGTACGCGGCGCGGGACGCGGCGGGCGGCATCGTGATCGACCGGGCCGAGCGGGTGACGCCCTGGGGGCTCGACTCGCACGCGCCGGCGGTCACCTATGTCCGCGACGGGCGCGAACACCGGATCGCGTGCGATTTCGTCGTCGGCTGCGACGGGTTCCACGGGGTCAGCCGGACCTGCATCCCCAAGGACGTGCTGCGCGAGTTCGAGCGGGTCTATCCGTTCGGCTGGCTGGGCGTGCTGTCGGAAACCCCGCCGGTGTCGCACGAGCTGATCTATGCCAACCACCCGCGCGGCTTTGCGCTGTGTTCGATGCGGAACGACAACCTCAGCCGCTATTACGTTCAGGTGCCGCTGAGCGACCGTGTGGACGGCTGGACCGACGCCGCCTTCTGGGACGAATTGAAACGCCGCATCCCCGAGGACGCGGCCGACCGGCTGATCACCGGGCCGTCGGTCGAGAAATCCATCGCGCCCTTGCGCTCCTACGTGGCCGAGCCGATGCGCTGGGGGCGGCTGTTCCTAGTGGGCGACGCCGCCCATATCGTGCCGCCCACCGGGGCCAAGGGGCTGAACCTGGCGTTTTCCCACGTGCATTACCTGCATGCGGGGCTGGCCGCGCATTACAGGGATGGCGACGACGAGGGGATCAGGGCCTATTCCGACCGCGCGCTGGCAAGGGTGTGGAAATGCGAACGCTTTTCATGGTCGATGACGACGATGCTGCACCGGTTTCCCGACCAGTCCCCGTTCGACCAGCGGATGCAGGAAAGCGAACTGGCCTGGCTGGAAACCTCGGTTGCGGCGCAGACCGCGCTGGCCGAGAATTACGTGGGGCTGCCCTACTAGGGAGGAACGCATGAAAATCGCCGATCTGGGCGACGTGGCGCTGCATTACCGCGAGGATGGGGACCCGGACGGGGCGGCCGTCGTGTTCTCGAACTCGCTGGGGACCGATCTGCGGCTGTGGGACGAGGTGGTGGCGCTGTTGCCGCCGGGCGTGCGCGCGATCCGCTATGACAAGCGGGGGCACGGTCTGTCCTCTTGCCCGGCGGGGCCCTATGCGATGGGCGCGCTGGTGCGCGATGCCGAGCGCCTGCTGGACTTTCTGGGTGTGACCGATTGCGTGTTCGTGGGGCTTTCCATCGGCGGGATGATCGCGCAGGGGCTGGCGGTCAAGCGGCTGGACCTGGTGCGCGCGATGGTGATTTCCAACACCGCCGCCAAGATCGGCACGCCCGAGATGTGGGGCCAGCGGATGGCGGCGGTGCGCGCGGGCGGGATCGCGGCGCTGGCGGACGCCACGATGGAACGCTGGTTCTCGCGCCCGTTCCGCGAAAGCCCCGAATGCGCGCTGTGGCGCAACATGCTGATCCGCCAGCCGGTCGAGGGCTACCTGGGCTGTTGCGCGGCGATTTCGGGGACGGATTTCTATACGCCGACCTCTGGACTGACCCTGCCCACGCTGGCCATCGCCGGGAGCGAGGACGGTTCGACCCCGCCCGACCTGGTGCGCGAGACCGCGGCACTGATCAAGGGATCGCGGTTCCACCTGATCCGGGGCGCGGGGCACCTGCCCTGCGTCGAGAAACCCGGCGAATATGCCGAGGTTCTGGGCAGTTTCCTGAAGGAGATCGGCCATGTCTGACCTGTTCGACACCGGCGACGCCACCCGCCGCCGCACCCTGGGCGACGCGCATGTGAACCGGTCGCGCGCGGGCGACCCGGTGCTGGATGCGCCCTTCGTGGAACTGATCACCGAGGCCGCCTGGGGCCGCGTCTGGTCGCGCGACACGATTCCGCCGCGGGAACGGTCGATGCTGACCGTGGCGCTTCTGGCGGGGCTGGGCAACCACGAGGAATTGCGGCTGCACCTGCGGGCCTGTGCCAACACCGGGGCCACCAAGGAGGACATCCTGGAGGTGATGCTGCATGTCGCGATCTATGCCGGCGTGCCGCGGGCCAATTCCGCGATCCGCATTGCGCGCGAGGTCTTTGCCGAGCTGGAGGCGGGCGATGGATAGCGGGCCGCTTTACCCGCGCGACCGGGGCTGGCACCCGCCGGCCTATACGCCGGGCTACAAGACCTCGATGACGCGCGCGCCGTCGCGGCCGCTGGTGGCGCTGGGGTCCACCCTGTCCGAGGAAACGGGGCCGGTGTTCGGCCGCGACATGCTGGGGCCGCGGGACAACGACCTGGTGCTGAACTATACCGGGGAGCCCGCGCTGGGCGAGCGGATCATCGTGCATGGGCGGGTGCTGGACGAGAACGCGCGGCCCGTGCCCGGCGTTCTGATCGAGATCTGGCAGGCGAACGCGGGCGGGCGCTACCGGCACCGCAATGACGGCTATCTCGCGCCGCTCGACCCGAATTTCGGGGGCTGCGGGCGGACGGTGACGGGGGCGGACGGGACTTACGAATTTCGAACAATCCGGCCCGGGGCCTATCCCTGGCCCAACGGCGTGAACGACTGGCGCCCGATGCATATCCATTTCTCGGTTTTCGGGTCGGGATTCGGGCAGCGGCTGGTCACCCAGATGTATTTCGAAGGCGACCCGCTGATCGCGCGCTGTCCCATCGCGAACACGCTGACGCCGGAGGCGCGCGAGGCGCTGGTGGCGCCGCTCGACATGCACCGGGCGATCCCGATGGACGCGCTGGCCTGGCGGTTCGACATCGTGCTGCGGGGGCGGCGGCAGACGTTTTTCGAGAACCGGGCGGAGGGGCTGTGATGTCGGGGCGCGACTATCTTCGGGAAACGCCGTCGCAGACCGCGGGGCCTTATGTCCATATCGGGCTGACGCCCAACCTTTTGGGAACAGGGGTTTATCCCGGCGATCTGGGCGGCTCGCCGGTCCGCGAGGGGGCGCGGGGCGAGCGGATCACGATCACCGGCACCGTGCGCGATGGCGCGGGGATGGTGCTGCGCGACGTGCTGCTGGAAAGCTGGCAGGCGGATTCGGACGGGATCTATCCCGGCGATCCGCGCGGGCCGGCCGATCCGAACGTGACCGGCTGGGCGCGGATGGCGGCGGATTTCGAGACCGGGGACTGGCGGCTGGAGACGATCAAGCCGGGCCGCGCGCCCTTCCCCGATGGCCGCCCGATGGCGCCCCATCTCGCGCTGTGGATCGTGGCGCGCGGGATCAACACCGGCCTGCAGACGCGGATGTATTTCGAGGACGAGCCAGAGGCCAACGCCGCCTGCCCGGTGCTTGCACGAATCGAACATAAGGAGCGGATCCAGACGCTTCTGGCGCGGCGCGTCGGGGTGGGGGACTACCGGTTCGACATCGTGTTGCAGGGCGCGGGCGAAACCGTGTTCTTCGACCTGTGATGGCGCGGTTCCTGCTGATCCACGGGTCGAACCACGGCGCCTGGTGCTGGCGCGAGGTGCTGCCACGCCTGCACGCGGCGGGGCATCAGGCCGAGGCCATCGACCTGCCCGCCGCGGGGGACGACCCGAAGCCGCCCGAAACCGTCACGCTGGACGATTACCGCGACGCGGTGCTGGCGCGGCTGGACGAGCCGACGATCCTGGTGGGCCATTCGCTGGGCGGGATCACGATCACCGCGGCCGGGGCCGCCGCGCCCGACAAGATCGCGGCCCTTGTCTTTGTCGCGGCCTGGGCGCCGCGCGCAGGCGAGTCCGCCCGCG
>JBNGDM010000059.1:0-13424 GCA_049975105.1 Rhodovulum sp.
ATGTCGACCGGGGTGGGATAGCTGTAACGCACCGAAATCCCGTCGCTTTCCGCCTTGGCCATCTCGAAGGCGGGGGCCGGGGCGGCCTCGACCGCGACGTTCGGCGCGTCCTCGGCGATCGCCATGCGCGAGCGCGGGAACGGCTCGACCGGGTCGCCGATGCGGCGCAGCTCCGGCCGGACCTCGCTGGGGGCGACCTGTTCGCTGGGCCGAACCGTCGACAGCGTCAGCGCGACGTTGTCCCAGTTCTCGCCGGTCTCCTGCATCACGAAGGCGCCGCGTTCGATTGTCAGCGCGCCCTCGGCACGGTCCAGCCGCAGGTCGTAGACCGGCGTCCAGCCGGCGTTGGCGATGGGATAGGTGATCGTCACCTGGCCGCTGGTCGCCGCCTCGGAGGACACCGCGACGGCCAGGTAGGCGCGCGCCTCGTCCTCGGGGACCAGCGCGGCCAGGGTCTGGCGTGCATCCGCCAACTCGTCGCGCAGGTCATCCAGCGCGCGGTCGGCGGCCGCTGCGCGCGCTTCGGCCTCGTGCGCCTCGCGCAGGGCGGCAAGCGTGGTGCCCTTGATCATCGCCGACAGGTCCAGAAGCGCCTGCGTGTCCACCGGCAACGGCCCGCCCCCGGCCCCGATGCGGCCCAGGAAATCCGCCCGCGCCTGCGCCGCCGTCACCTCCAGCCGGATGGCCCGCACCTCGGCCTCGCCCTTGCGCAGCTGCTCTTCCAACTCCTCGACCCGCGCCTCGGCGGCCTCGAGAACGGCGTCTTTCAGCGGCGAGCGTGGCGGCACGAAATCCGACCGCGCGGTAACACTGCCCAGCGTCGCGCCCGCGACCTCGACCCGGACGGCCTGAAGCGGCGTGGTCTGCGGCAGGTCGGCCAGGATCAGCCGGTGACGCCCGGCGGGCATGTCGAACGGCACCTGCCGGGTAATCGTGGCCCCGTCGGGATACAGGGTCACGGCCGCCACAGCGCTGGTCAGCGGGATGTCATCGGCCCACAGGGCGGACGGGGCCAGGGCAAGGCACAGGGCAAGGGCGCGCATCTCGGTCGCTCCGTTGGGACTCTCTGGCGCGCAGGGTGCGGCAGACCGGTGCGCGATGGCAAGGCCAAGATTGGGGACGGGGGGGGGCACCGGGCCCTCCGGCCCGGACCGCCTTGCCGGGGCTCCGCCCGTTCGAGGCTCAAACTCTCCACTGGAGAGTTTGCCGGGCCTTCCGGCCCGGACCGCCTCTCACCCCTTCTTCAGCACCCTCTGGCCCAGCACCTCGGCGATCTGAACCGCGTTCAGCGCCGCGCCCTTGCGCAGGTTGTCGGACACGCACCACAGGTTCAGCCCGTTCTCGATGGTTGAATCCTGCCGGATGCGGCTGACGAAGGTGGCGAAATCGCCCACGCATTCGACCGGCGTCACGTAGCCGCCATCCTCGCGCTTGTCGACGACCATGATCCCGGGCGCCTCGCGCAGGATGTCGCGCGCCTCGTCCTCGTCGAGGAACTCCTCGAACTCGATGTTGATCGCCTCGGAATGGCCGACGAAGACCGGCACCCGCACGCAGGTCGCGGTGACCTTGATCTTGGGGTCGACGATCTTCTTGGTCTCGGCGACCATCTTCCACTCTTCCTTGGTCGAGCCGTCTTCCAGGAACACGTCGATATGCGGGATCACGTTGAAGGCGATCTGCTTGGGATAGACGCTGGGTTCCACCTCTTGCCCGGGGACATACATGCCCTTGGTCTGGTTCCACAGCTCGTCCATCGCGTCCTTGCCCGAGCCGGAAACCGACTGGTAGGTGGACACCACCACGCGCTTGATCTTCGCCCGGTCGTGCAGCGGCTTCAGCGCCACCACCATCTGCGCGGTCGAACAGTTCGGGTTGGCGATGATGTTCTTTTTCGAATAGCCCGTGATCGCGTCGGCGTTCACCTCGGGCACGATCAGCGGCACGTCGGGGTCGTAGCGGTAGAGCGACGAGTTGTCGATCACCACGCAACCGGCCTTGGCGGCCTTGGGCGCGTATTGCTTGGTCGCATCCGACCCGATGGCGAATAGCGCGATATCCCAGCCGGTGAAATCGAAGGTGTCCAGGTCCTGCGTCTTGAGGGTCTGATCGCCGAAGCTGCATTCGGTGCCGAGAGAGCGGCGCGAGGCAAGCGCGGCGATCTCGTCGACCGGGAACTGGCGTTCCGCCAGGATGTTCAGCATTTCGCGGCCCACGTTGCCCGTGGCGCCGACGACGGCGACCTTGTAGCCCATCGGTGGCTCCTGTTTGTCTCGGGTGAATTCCCGGGCGCGACCCTTACAGCAAAGGCCCGCGGGGTGAAAGGGTGGTCAGGGCCGCGCGGCGGCCAGTTTGCGCGCCACCGCCGCGGGGTCGATGGTGACGCGGCCATCGGTGTGGTCCTCGATCCGGGGGTAATAGACCCGGTCGAGATAGGACATGAACGCGCCCCGCAGCGCGGGGTCGAAGGACAGCGCCTCGGGCCGGGCCAGCGCCTCGGCCAGGTCCGGTTCGGACGGGGCGCAGGTGACAAGGCCGGGCATCGCGAAGAACGCCTGTCCCAGCACGATCACCGGCTTGTCGTGGAAAAACGCCTGCAGGCCCATGGAAGAATTCACGGTGATGACGCCGCGCGACGCGGCCAGCTGGGCGAAACTGTCGGTGGCGTTATCGATCACCAGCCGCCCGCCGCTGTCGGCCACCGCGCGGGCCAGCGGTTCGGCCAGAGAGGTCCGCGCCGAAGGGTGTTCCTTCAGCCGGATATGCCAACCCTCGGGCAGGTGTCGCGCGCCGCGGGCGAGCGCGGCGATCATCCCCTCGACGCTGCCGACCCAGCCCGAGAACAGCGTGATCTGGCTGTCGTTCGGCACCTGCAGCGGCACGAACAGGAAATCCCCCGCCCCCGCCAGCGCGCCGGCATCCGCCTGCCCCACGTCGGCCCGGCGCGAGGCCCGCGCGGTCAGGTTCGCCCCGAGTGCTCGCCAGTCCTCGCCCTGCCGCGCGGGGTCGCGGGCCGCCCAGTCGCGGTAGAACCCCGGCTCGCGCGGCAGACCGTTCAGCGCGTTCACGCCGACCGGGTCCAGCGTGATGCGCCCGGGAAACGGGGCCAGTTCCACGTAAAGCCGCCCGGCGCCGGCGTCCCGCGCCCCCTCCATGAAGGCGCGGCGCGAGCCGGTCAGGCCGTTCCAGCAGACCGCGATGCGGCCCGGGCGGCGGGTGAAATAACGGCGCGACCAGTTGTATTGCGCCGCGATCAGCGCGCGTTTCAGCGCGCGGCCGACCCGCCCCCGGGGCTGGCGTTTCGCCACGGCCAGCGCCGCGGCGGCGCGGTCGCGGGTTTCGGGAAAGCCCCGGAAAGACAGCCCGATCAGCGGCAAGCGGACCCCGCCGCCCGCACCCTGCACGATGGCGGCGAAGATCGCGTCCTTGCGGCGCGTCCAGCCGGCAAGCCAGACGATCGTCGGGGCACCATGCGGGCCGCCGCGGCCCGCCCCGGAAGAACGCTGTTCTGATCCCATGCCTCTGTCCCCGCGGCTGCGGCCGCCGGTCAGGGCATAGCCCATCGCGCCCCCGGCCGCAAAGAGGCCGGGCGCCCCCGCCCTAGCGCGTGAAACAGGTCGGCCGCTTGCCGAAGCCCGAGGCGGTGCAGATGTAGGTGCCGCGGCCATGGCGACTGTCCAGCCGGCGCGCCATCACCTTGCGCTCGCGCTTGGACAGGGCGGCGGCCTTGGGCGCGGGGTTCAGCCAGCGCATCACCGAGGCGCCGACGATCGCCGGACGCTGGATGACCTTGCCGTCCGCCGCCATTGCGGGGGTGGCCGTGACCATCGCGCCGGCGGTCGCCACCGCGGCGAGAACCGGGACAAGCCCCCGGGTGAATCGTCTGCAAGTACGCATGGCGAGTGGTCCCTGCGTTGTCGTTTCTCGGTCGCCCCGCGCGAACCCGTGCCGCCGACGTCCCGCCAAGGATCGTCGCATCAGACCACAGGCCCCCCAGGTCAGGTGAGTATCGTTGAGTGGTTAAGCATTTCTGTGGCACCGCCATGGCAAAGGCGAGGCGGCATGCCGCAGACGCCCCTCATGGGCGGACAATTGCCGAGAATCGCCTATCCCTTGGGCGGTCCTCGGCATGCCTCAATTCCAGGTTGCGCCCCTGGCGGCTATTCCTCGATCACACGCCCCTCGAACTTCCAGTTCGGCAGGCCATAGCCATCGGGCCAGGGATAGACCTCGACCTGGTTGAAATAGACCACGGCGACCAGGTTGGGGAATTGCGGATAGATCTGGCGCACCTCGCCGTTCCACTTGTCGACGTAATCCTGGCTGCCGGAATAGCCCAGCTCGGCCACCACCACCGGCTTGCCGAACACCTCGGCCCGGGCATAGCGCGGCGCGAGGATGGATTCGAAGGTCTGTTCCTCCCCCAGGATATCGCGTTCCCAGGGCTGCAGGCCGAAGACCGACAGCCCGACGATGTCGACGTAATCGTCGCCCGGGTAATAATCGGCCAGTTCCTCGTATCCCAGCGGCGACCACATGTAGTTCACGTCGGGCGCCTGCGCGCGGCAGACATCGACCATCCGCCGGTAGGCCGCGATCCAGGTCTCGGGCTCCCAGTCGGCCCAGATGAACTGGCCGCTGGCGTCCTCCATCTCTTGCGCCCAGCGCACGGTGACGGGGCTTTCGAACAGGTTCAGCACCGCGCAGATCGAGGCCATGTAGCGGTCGTACTCGCCCGAGGCGATGCCCTGCTGCAGGATCTCGGGCGTGTTGCGCTCGGACCGGTTCCAGGTCCAGGGCTCGATCGTGGCCAGGATCGACCGGCCGCGTTCCAGCGCATAGCTGTCGGCCTCGATCAGGCTGGGCAGGAACACGTCCTCCCAGGGCAGGAACAGGTGCTCGATCGTCACCTCGGGGTCGTCGGCGAACACCCCGTCGGGATCGTAGACGCCGAACGGCATCTCGCCCGGAGGCGCGGATTCGGCATGCGCGGCGGTCGTCAGGCACAGCGACGCCGCCAGCCCGGCAAGCACGGATTTCAGAGCGTAGGCCATGGTGCGTTCCTCACTCGGTGGTCGGCCACCGGTCCGACAGGGCAACGGGAAGTTCGAACGAGTAGTGCATGCTCTTGCCTCCCCCCTGCCCGGCCCCGGAGACCAGGAATTCGATCTTGGTGAACTGGTAGGGCCCCAGTCCGGTGGATAGATAATGCAGGCTTTGCATGCCCCTGAGCCATCCCGAAAACACCAGCATCCCCGCCAGTCCCAGCGTGACCGCAAGTTGCGGCGCATCGCGGCGCAGGCGGGCCAGCCAGTCAAGACCACTTTGTCGCATATGGTGCGTGATCGCCACGCCCAGAACGGCCAGATACAGCCCTGCGTTGAAAAGACACAGCAGGTAGAACCCCGCCGCGTCGCCCGCATCCTCGACCAGGATCACCGGCAGGATCGAGATCAGCGCGACCACCACATAGGGCAGCAGCACCCTCAGCGGCAGCCTGGCCTCGGCCGAGGCGCCCTTGGGGGTGATGCGGAAATCGACGAACCGGCCCGTCACGCTGTCGCGCACCGCCATCACGCAGCCCCACAGCACCCAGGGCCATTGCGCGCACTGGAACAGCGCCTTTTCCCAGCTGATGACCTTGGCATCGGTCGGCCGGAACAACCCGTCGGCCTTGAGCTGATAGGCAATCAGCACGAAGGCCGCGACCACCGGCACGCTATGGGCGACGAAGGCGGGATAGGTCACGTCGGCATAGCGCATGTCGAACAGCACCGCGGTGACCGGCACCAGCATCGTCATCAGCATGAAGATCGCGAAGGTCGGGTACCACAGCTGCGAGAACAGGAACTGGAATTTCAGCACCGGGCGCAGCCCCGCGAAATAGTCGCCCGTATAGCGCAGGAACAGCGTGACCAGGCTGCGCGACCACTGGAATTCCTGGGTCAGCATGTCGGCAAAGGTCACCGGCCCGTCGCCCACCGCGATCGCGTCGAAGGCATGCACGCCGCGCCAGCCATGGGCGTTCATCATCATCGAGGTCGAGTGATCCTCGGCCAGTTCCGGGCCCAGCCCGCCGATATCCTTCAGCGCGGCGGTGCGCACCGCGTAATGCGACCCGATGCACATCGGCGCCCAGCCGTTCGAATAGCCCGCCTGCAGGATGCCGTGGAACATCCCCTCGTGATGCAGGCGCATCCGCGCGGCCCAGCTTTCGTCCGCGTTCCGGGCGCAGATCGAGGGCGCGCTGACATAGCCCACCTCTGGGTCGACAAAGGCGCGCAGCACCTCGCGCAGGTAACCGGGCTGGGGCACGTGATCGGCATCCAGCTGCGAGACGAAATCGTAATTCTCATAGCCATACTGGTCATAGAAGAACGCCAGGTTGCCTTCCTTGCAGCGGGTCCGGCGCGGCCAGTCCTTGCGGTGATAGTCGGGCCGGTCCTTGCGGGTCGAAATCCGGACGCCATGGGCCGCGCACCAGACCCGCGTTTCGGGCGAGGGGTCCTCGTCGGCCAGCCAGGTGTCGTGCGGCCAGTCCTGCGCCAGCATCCCCTCCAGCGTGCGGCGCACCACCTCGAAGGGTTCCGACGGGCTTTTCGTCACCACCATCGCCACGCGCGCGCCGTTCAGTGCCGAAAGGTCGCCCGAGGGCCGGACGGCGCGCAGCATCACGTTCAGGAAATAGACCTGAAGGAACATGATCCAGGCCACCGCCAGCGTGATGATCAGGTAGCGGCCCCAGCCGATATTGTGCGCGGGCTGGAACCACCAGGCCCAGAACCAAACCGCCGTCGCCAGCCAAAGCAGCACCGACAGCCCGTAGCGCAGCTTCATCCAGGGGGTGTAGATCGACACCAGGTGGCGCGGGCGGCCGCGCAGCGGGTGGCTGTCAGGCAACGCCGTCATGGTGGACCGTCATGCCGAAGGCGCGCGCGGCATGGGCGACGATCTCGTCCAGGTCGCCATAGCGCGCGGCAAAACCCAGAACCTCGCGCGCGCGGGCGGGGTCGGCGACCAGCGCGGGCGGGTCGCCCTCGCGCCGGGCGGCCTCGTTCACCGGCACCGGGCGGCCCAGGACCCGGCCCACCGCCTCCAGCACCTCGCGGTTGGAATGACCGGTCCCGGTCCCGAGATTGACCGCCATGCTGTCGCCGCCCCCCTCCAGGTGGCGCAGCGCGGCCAGGTGCCCCTCGGCCAGGTCGCAGACATGGATGTAATCGCGGATGCAGGTGCCGTCGGGCGTGGGATAATCGGTGCCGTACAGCTCCAGCGCCGGCCGCCGCCCGTCCGCGGCGAACAGCGCCAGCGGGACCAGGTGCGTCTCGGGGTCGTGGCGTTCGCACAGCGTGCCGTCCGGGTCCGCCCCGCAGGCGTTGAAATAGCGCAGCGCGACATGGCGGATGCCATGGGCGCGGCCGAAATCGGCCAGCATCCATTCGCCGATCAGCTTGGTCCGGCCATAGGGGTTGATCGGGGTCTGGGGCGTGCTTTCCGTGATCGGCAGGCAGGCCGGAACGCCGTAGGTCGCGCAGCTGGAACTGAAGATGACCTGACTTAGCCCCTGTTCGGCGCAGGCGGCCAGCAGCCCGCGCATCCCCTCGACATTGTTCGAGTAGTAGAACCCCGGGTCGCGCATTGAATCGCCCACATAGGCGGCGGCGGCGAAATGGATCACCGCCACGGGCGCATGTGCGCGGATGGCGTCCGCAACGGCGCCGGGATCACGGGTGTCGCCCCGAACCAGCGGCCCCCAGCGCACGGCATCCGCGTGGCCGGTGCTTAGATTGTCGAACGCCACCGGCAGATAGCCCGCCTCGGCCAGCCGCTTGCAGGTGTGGCTGCCGATATAGCCGGCGCCGCCCGTCACCAGGACCGATTTCCGCGTGCCCCCGACCATGGCTATTCCCCGGTTTTCCCCTGGTGGATGAGCTCTGCGAAATAGGGAATGGTACGGTCAAGGCCTTCGTCCAGCGTGACCTGCGGCGCCCAGCCCAGGACCCGGCCGGCCAGCGCGATATCGGGGCGGCGCTGGCGCGGGTCGTCGCGCGGCAACGGCTCGAAGATCAGCGGCAGGGTGGACCCGATGCGCGTCATCACCATGTCGGCCAGTTCCAGCATCGTGAACTCGCCCGGATTGCCGAGGTTGATCGGCCCGGGCACCCGGCCACGGGCCGCCATCAGCCGGACCAGCCCCTCGATCAGGTCATCGACATAGCAGAACGACCGGGTCTGCTCGCCGGTGCCAAAGACCGTCAGCGGCGCGCCGGTCAGCGCCTGCACGATGAAATTCGACACCACCCGCCCGTCGTCGCGCGCCATCCGGGGGCCATAGGTGTTGAAGATCCGCGCGATGCGCGCATCCACGCCATGTTGCCTGCGGTAATCGTGGCACAGCGTCTCGGCGCCGCGCTTGCCCTCGTCATAGCAGGACCGCGGCCCCACCGGATTGACGTTGCCCCAATAGCCCTCGTGCTGGGGGCTGATCGCCGGGTCGCCATAGACCTCGGAGGTCGAGGCCTGCACCAGCCGCGCCCCGGTGGCCCGTGCGAGCTCCAGCAGGTTCATCGTGCCCAGGACACTGGTGCGAAAGGTGTGGATCGGGTCAATGGCGTATTTTATCGGCGAGGCGGGACAGGCGAGGTTGAAGATCTCGGTCACGGTTTCGCCCGGGTCCAGCGGCTCGGTCACGTCGTGGCGCAGGAACCGAAAGCCCTCGCGCCCGACCAGATGCGAGATGTTGTCCATCGTTCCGGTGACTAGGCTGTCCACGCACAGCACCCGCGCGCCCTCGCCGAGCAGCCTGTCGCAGAGATGCGAACCCAGAAACCCGGCGCCGCCGGCCACAAACGCAACTCTCCGACTCATGAATGAACTCCTCGAGACCTCGGTGGGACTATGTCACCGGGGTTAAACAAAGCCTAGTCTTGCGGCTCCAATCGGGAGAAAAGCGTGGCATTTTATGGACATTTTCGGAATTCCGTTCCCGCGGAGGCTCACAGTGCCTTGCCGGTCCCCGCGTCGAACAGCTTGGCCTTTGTCATGTCCACCTCGAAGCGGAAACCGGTGCCCGGTTTCGCGACGTCCTCGGGGCGGACCCGCGCGATCAGGTCTTGCCCGCCGATCTGGAACACGATCATCGTGTCCGGGCCGGTGGGTTCGACCACCTCGACCGGCGCATCGAACACGTAACGGTTCGGCCCCGGCAATTCCGTCCCCGCGGCAAAGATCGTTTCCGGGCGCAGGCCCAGGATCACCTCGTGGCCGTCGGGAGGCGTCGCGCCCTTGCCCGCCGTACCCACCACCGGGAACCGGATCGACTCGCGCGCACCGCGGGGCAGCACGAACACCTTGCCCCCGTCATGCCAGACCCGGCCCGGGATCATGTTCATCGGCGGCGAGCCCATGAAGCCCGCCACGAACATGTCCACCGGGTTCTCGTAGATCGTGGTGGGATCGGCGAATTGCCGGATATGGCCGTTGTCCATCACCGCGATCCGGGTGGCCAGCGTCATCGCCTCGATCTGGTCATGGGTGACATAGACCACCGTCTTGCCCAGCCGCTGGTGCAGCTTCTTGATCTCGGTGCGCATCTCGATGCGCAGCTTGGCGTCGAGGTTCGACAGCGGCTCGTCGAACAGGAAAACCTCGGGTTGGCGCACCAGCGCGCGCCCCATCGCGACCCGCTGGCGCTGGCCGCCCGACAATTGCCCGGGCTTGCGGTCCAGCAGGCGGTCGATCTGCAAAAGCCTGGAGAATTCCTCGACCGCGGCCTTCTGGTGCTGCTTGGGAATGCGGCGGGTCTCCATCCCGAAGGTGATGTTCTGTTCCACCGTCTTGGTCGGGTACAGCGCGTAGGACTGGAACACCATCGCGATATCGCGGTCGCGCGGCGGCACCTTGTTGACCTTGTGCCCGCCGATGAAGACGTTGCCCGACCCCACGGTTTCCAGCCCCGCGATCAGGTTCAGAAGGGTGGATTTCCCACAGCCCGAGGGGCCCACCAGCACCACGAACTCGCCCGGATCGATTTCCAGATCGATGCCCTTGATGACCTCGTTGCCGCCGAAACTCTTGCGCAGGTTTTCCAGCCGGATGCCCGATGCCATTCGTTATCCTTTCACCGCCCCGGCCGACAGCCCGCGCACGAAATACGCCCCCGCCACGACATAGACCAACAGCGTCGGCAGCCCCGCGATGATCGCGGCGGCCATGTCGACATTGTATTCCTTCACCCCCGTCGAGGTGTTGACCACGTTGTTCAGCGCCACCGTCACCGGGTTGGAATCCCCCACGGTGAAGGCCACCCCGAACAGGAAGTCGTTCCAGATCTGGGTGAACTGCCAGATCACCGTCACCACGATGGCCGGCAACGACATCGGCAGGACGATGCGGAAGAAGATGCCGAAGAACCCCGCCCCGTCCACCTTGGCCGCCTGCACGATCCCGTCCGGCACCCCGATGAAGAAGTTGCGGAAGAACAGCGTCGTGAAGGCCAGCCCATAGACCGTGTGCACCAGCACCAGCCCCGGTACCGTGCCCGCCAGCCCCAGCTCGCCCAGCGTGCGCGCCATCGGCAACAGCACCACCTGGAACGGGATGAACGCCCCGAACAGCATCAGGGCAAAGATGATGTCCGCGCCGGGGAACCGCCACTTGGTGAGCGCGTATCCGTTCAGCGCGCCCAGCGTCGTCGACAGGATCACCGCCGGCACCGCCATCATCACGGAATTCATGAAATAGGGCTGCAACCCGTCGCAGCGCACGCCCACGCAGGCCGATCCCCAGGCCTTGGTCCAGGCCTCGAACCCGATATCGCGCGGGAAGGCCAGGAAACTGCCCTCGCGGATCTCGGCAAGCGATTTCAGCGAGGTCGAGACCATCACGAAGAGCGGGAACAGGTAATACAGGCAGAAAAGGCCCAGCACCGCGAACAGCAGCACGCGCATCACCACCGCGCCCAGCCCCGACCGCCGCACAATGCCCGAGGTGGACCGCGCCCTCATTTCCGCGCCCCCCTCAGTTCGGAATAAAGATAGGGCACGATGATCGCGCAGATCGTCATCAGCATCATCACCGCGCTGGCCGCCGCCACGCCCAGTTCGGACCGCTGGAAGGCAAAGGCATACATGAAGGTCGCGGGCATGTCGGTCGCGTAACCCGGCCCCCCGCCCGTCAGCGCGACCACCAGGTCGAAGCTCTTGATCGCCAGGTGCGCCAGGATGATCACGACCGACAGGAACACGGGGCGCAGCGACGGCAGCACGATCCGGGTATAAACCCGCCACGGCCCCGCCCCGTCGATCGCCGCGGCCTTCAGGATTTCATCGTCAACCGACCTTAGCCCCGCCAGGAAAAGCGCCATCGCGTAGCCCGAGCTTTGCCAGACCCCCGCGATCACCACCGTGTAGATCGCGAAATCGGGGTTCACCAGCCAGTCGAAGGTGAAATTCTCGAACCCCCAGTCGCGCACCACCTTCTCGATGCCGAGGCCCGGGTTCAGGATCCATTTCCAGACCGTGCCGGTGACGATGAAGGACAGTGCCATCGGGTAAAGGTAGATCGTGCGGATCGCCCCCTCGATGCGTATCCGCTGATCCAGCAGGATCGCCAGGAAAACACCCAGCGCCATGCTGATGCCGATGAACAGCCCCGAGAAAACGAACAGGTTCTTGAGCGCCACGTACCAGCGCGGCGTGTCCCACAGCCGCTCGTATTGCAGAAGCCCCGCGAAATCGTAGCTGGGCATCATGCGCGAGTCGGTCAGCGAAATGTAAGCCGTCCACGCGATGAACCCGTAGACGAAGAACAGGCTTACCGCGAAAAGCGGCGAAACCACCATCAGCGGCAAGCGCCGCTCGATCGCGCGGGAAATCGCTGTCAGCACGCCACCCCCTGCCGGTGTGACCGGCCGGGGCGCGGCGCGCGCGCCCCGGCCGGGTCGGCTTTACATCGCGCGCTTGACCGCGTCGGCCAGGCTCTGCGCGGCGTCCTCGGAACTCATGTCCGAGTTGAAGAACTCGGTCACCAGGTCCAGGAACTCGCCCCGCACCGACCGCGGGATCGCCATTTCATGCGCCATGGACGGCACCAGCGCATTGGCCTCGGTCGCCTTCAGCAGATCTTCGTGCGAGCGCTTGGCGCAGGCGTCGAACTTGTCCAGCGGCACGTCGGTGCGCGCCGGGATCGACCCCTTGGCCAGGTTGAACGTCTCCTGGAAGCCCGGCGACATGATGAGGCTGGCCAACAGCTTCTGCCCCGCGATGTTGTCGTCCCCCGACACCTTGAAGAAGGTAAAGCTGTCCGAGTTCAGAACGAAACCGTTGCCCGGCGTCGGCGCGCACAGGAAATCTTCGCCCGGCACCTTGCCGGCGGCCAGGAATTCACCCTTGGCCCAGTCGCCCATGATCTGGAACGCGGCTTCGCCGTTCATCACCATGGCGGTGGCCAGGTTCCAGTCGCGCCCCGAGAAGTTCGGATCGACATAGCCGCGGATCTTGCGCAGCTGGTCGAAGGCCGCGACCATCGTCGGCGAGTTCAGCGCCTCCTGGTCCAGGTCGACCAGCGCGGCGCGGAAGAAATCGGCCCCGCCCACGCCCAGAACCACGTTCTCGAAGATGGTGGCGTCCTGCCAGGGCTGCCCGCCATGGGCCAGCGGCGTGATCCCGGCCGCCATCAGCTTGTCGGCGGCGGCGTTGAACTCGTCCCAGGTGGTGGGCATCGCCTCGACCCCGGCCTTGGCCAGAACCTCGGGGTTGGCCCAGATCCAGTCGACCCGGTGAATGTTCACCGGGGCGGCGACATACTTGCCGTCATATTTCATGATCTCGGCCAGCACCGGCGGCAGCACGCCGTTCCAGTTCTCGGCCTCGGCCACGTCCTCGACGTCGTTCAGCGCGCCCTGCTCGGCCCATTCCTGGATGCCGGGGCCTTTCAGTTGCACCGCGGTGGGCGGGTTGCCGGCCACAACGCGGGCGCGCAGCGCGGTCATCGCGGCATCGCCGCCGCCGCCCGCGATGGGCGAATCGATCCAGGTGCCGCCCTCGGCCTCGAAGCTTTTCTTCAGCTCGCCCACGGCCTTGGCCTCGCCGCCCGAGGTCCACCAGTGCAGCACCTCGGCGGTGGGTTCGGCCCCGGCGGACCCGCCGAACGCCAACCCGGCCGCCGTAACGAAAGGCACGAACGTCTTGTAACGGAACATGGGAACTCCTCCTCTGCTAGGTGCAGCCCGGCAGGCCGCACGCGGCGCAACGCCCTCTCTCCCTTGGGAGGAGTGTCAGGGCGTTCCACCGCCCGGTCAAGCTAGCACGCGCGGGTGCGGGCAGATTTGACAACCGTCAAGCGCCCCGCCCGCGCGCGCCATGCCTAGCGGCCGTTGCGCCGCCGCGCCTTGTCGCGCATCACCGACCGCACCATCCGCCCGA
>JBNGDM010000060.1:0-13381 GCA_049975105.1 Rhodovulum sp.
CGCCGCAGCCGGTCCAGGCAGCGCGCCTGAAGGAATTCGCCGAACCGGCTGTCGGTGCCCGCGCCGCTGTCAAAAGCGACGTCTTCGGGCGCGGCGGGCAGCACCAGGATCAACCGCAGATCCGGGCAGGCGCGCGCACGCCGCGCCAGCGCGCGCGCCAGCGGCATGTGCCGGAAGAACTGCGTCTCCAGATAGATCAAGCGGCTTGCCCCGGCGATGCCGGCAAGGTGGGCCTGTTCGATCTCGGTAATCAGCGGCTCGGGCGCAAGGCGAAACGGCGCGTTGCGCGGCCGCCGAGACAGCGTCCGCAGAAAGCCCGGCGCCGCGGGGGCCGGCGGGGCCGTCCCCGCAATGGTGTCGAGAAACCCGTCCAGATGCGCCTGCGCCGCGCGCACCACCGGGCCTTCGGCGATGACCTGCACATCGTGCCAGGTGCGCTCCGCCGGGCGGTGGTGGCGCGGCGTGTCATAGCGCCGCTCATTCAGGTCGAGGCCGCCGATATAAAGCCGCTGGCCGTCGAAAACCGCCATCTTCTGGTGGTGGGTGGCGGGAAACAGCCTGGGCAGGCGGGCACGATAGACCAACCGCCCGTCGCGGATTCGGGTGATAACGGCAAGGCCGGGCGCCGTTCTGGTAAAATGGGCCCGCCTGACCGGGGGCAGCCCGTTTACGCGCCGGACCACGCCGCGCAGCCGGCCGAACGCCACGGGCGACAACGCGATCCGCGCGCCCAGCCCTGCCTCGGCGCCATGCATCGCGCTGACCACGTCCAGCCGCCCGGCCCCGGCCAACTCGCCCGCCGCAACCAGCCGGCGATGCGCGGTCCAGCACAGACGGTGCAGATCGACCGCCCCGATCGGGTCGAAATCCGAGATCACCAACCGAAGGTCAAGGCCGCGCCGCAACGTATGCACGATCAGGTCGAACCAATCCTCCCCGATCTCGCGTGCCTCGCGCGAGCGCAGCCGCGTCGCGGGATCGAAGACCCGGAACCCGGCGGATATCGACCGCTCGGCCTGCAGAAAGCACCGTTCCAGCGCCGGATAGGCCTCGGCCGCGGTCAGCAGAACCTGAAACCGCGTGATCGCGGACCCGGCGGCCATCTCGGGTCCATGCGGGGCCCCGTCCTGCGATGGCGTCGCGTCCACGCCGGCCTCCTTTGTCCTTTGGATCAGCGCGCCGCGGCCGCCTTGGGACCGATCAGAAGCCAGGCCAGGAACCCCAGAAGCGGCAGCAGCAGAATAAGCAGCACCCAGATCACCTTTTCGCCCGTCCCGCTGGCCGATCCCAGAACGGACACGATCGCCCAGATGTCCAGAACAAGCAGAATCAATCCACCCAGTCCAACGACTTCGACCATTTTTCTCTCCTTTTCAAATCGCGCGGCGCCCGCGCGCCGCTGTCCGGACAGAACGCGGGCGGCGTCTTTCGGTTCCGCCCCCGCACAAAACGACAGAACCGGCGAGCGCCGCGAAACGCCCGAACGCGCCGACGGTTCCTTATGATTTCAAATGTTTTTTCCGCCTTTCGACGAAACCTGACGGGCTCCTCTAACGTTTGAATCCCGAGAGCGGCGCCGCCCTGGTGCCGGCTCGGGAAACCGAAAAAGAGAGGCTGAAATGAAACGCATTCTCGCAACGACCGCCATCATCACCCTGACCGCCCTGCCCCTGCATGCCGCAAGCGACACCGCGGACATGTCAGCGCCGGACATCAGCGTGGGCAGCGACGCGCTCAGCGCGGAAACGCTGATCGGCAAGCGTATCTACATCGAGGGCGGTCCGGGCGCCTCCGACTTCTCGCTGGCCGACCTGACCGACGCGCCCGACACCTGGACCGATGTGGGCGAGGTCGGCGACGTTATCGTCGGCAAGGATGGCGAGGTCCGCTCGGTGATCGCCGATATCGGCGGCTTCCTCGGCGTGGGCGAGCGCGAGGTCGCGCTGACCATGGACAACCTGCACTTCACCGCGGACAAGGACGACGAGGGCGATTATTTCGTCCTGTACCGGGGCGAGCCCAGCCGCCTCGAGGAAAAGAGCGCCTTCGAACGCGGCGATACCGAGGACGACGCCTGGCTGCTGTCGATGGGTGACGAGGCGTCGGACAATGGCCAGACGAAGGCCGATGACGGGTCGATCAGCACGGCGGCGGCCGAGACCGGAGCGCAGGCGGGCGAGATGCTCGATTCCGCCGAACGTGCGACCCTGACCGCCGAGGACCTGGAAGGCCAACCGGTCGAGGGGCCCTCGGGCGAGCGGATCGGCGAGATCAGCGATCTAGTGCTGGCCGATAGCGGCCAGGTCGACAAGGCCATCGTCGATGTCGGCGGCTTCCTGGGGATCGGTGCAAAACCGGTGGCCCTGCCGTTCGCCGAGATCGAGGTCGCCCGCAACGAAGGGGACGCGATCCGTCTGAGCATCGGCCATAGCGCAAGCGAGCTGGAAGAGATGCCGCGCTGGAAAGGCTGAGCCGCACGCACGCCCAAGAACCCGGCCGGGGCCGCCATCACGCGGCCCCGGCCTTTTCCATGCGCTGACCAAGCGACCCGCGCCCAGTGCCCCAGCCCCGCGTCCCTTGAACGAACCAATGGGGCTGCGTGCACTCGATCCATAGCGGGGGGTGGGGAACTGCTACAGCTAGGCGCGGCGCGGAATGGCGGCTTTCGCGTTGCATCGAGGGGGGCGCCATGGCTGACTGGCGGCTGATCTAGGAGTTCCGCCCATGCCCCTCGACCTCTGGCTTGCCTTCGCCGCCGCCTCTGCCGTGCTGCTGGTGATTCCCGGCCCGACGATCCTGCTGGTGCTGTCCTATGCGCTCAGCCAGGGGCGCCGGGTCGCGGTGGCGATGGCGCTGGGGGTGGCGCTGGGCGACCTGGTCGCGATGAGCGCGTCGCTCGCCGGGCTGGGCGCGCTGGTGCTGGCCTCGGCCACACTGTTCACCGTGCTGAAATGGATCGGCGCGGCCTATCTCATCTGGCTCGGGGTCAAGCTGATCCGGTCGCGGCCGGTTCTCGCGGCCGAGGTCGCGCCGGAACCGCGCCCCGCCCGCGCGATTTTCGCCCATGCCGCCGCGGTGACCGCGCTGAACCCGAAATCCATCGCCTTCTTCATCGCGTTCGTGCCGCAATTCCTGCGCCCCGAAGCGGCGCTCGCGCCGCAATTCGCGGTACTTGTCGCCACCTTCGTCGGGCTGGCCGCGGTGAATGCGCTGGCCTACGCGCTGCTTGCCGACCGGTTGCGGGCGCAGATCCGCCGCCCCGCCGTGCTGCGCTGGATGACCCGGGCCGGGGGCGGCGCGCTGATCGGCATGGGCGCGGTCACCGCAAGCGCCCGCGTCTGACCGGCCTCACGCCGACAGTATTCCAATAAATATGGTATTCCCGCTTTTCCGAGCCGCCATATATGGCTAAAATTCGGCGAAATGATGGGGGCATCATGAAAGACCGAGTCGGCAGCGGGGTCGAGGCATTCGGGTGGCACCATGACCTGCTTGGGGGCGGTGCCGGAGTCGTCGAACCACTTGGGCCGGATCACGCGGCGATCCGTGCCGAGGACGATGCCGTGCTGCTGGTCACGTTCGAGCGCGCCCGGGACATCCTGGCGCATGGGCCGGGCGGGCGTCCGCTGGCCGCGGCGCTGGCGGAGGATCCGGGCTGGTCGCGGCTGACGGTCGTGGCGCGGGGCGAAACCTGGTTCCGCGACAGGGCGGTCTTCGCCTTTTTCGACCGGCTGATCGACGAGGGCTATTTCGACCGTTTCGACCGCGTGGTGTTTTACGGAGATGGCATGTGCGGCCATGCCGCCGCCGCGTTTTCGGTCGCCGCCCCTGGCGCCAAGGTGGTTGCGCTCGCGCCGCAGGCGACGCTGGACCCGGCGCGCGCGGGCTGGGATCCGCGTTTCGCCACCGCGCGGCGGCTGGATTTCACGTCGCGGTTCGGCTTTGCCCCGGACATGGTCGAGGCCGCCGAGTTGGCGATGATCGTCTACGATCCCCTGATCCCGCTGGACGCGATGCACGCGGCCCTGTTCCGGGGACCGAACGTGGTGCGCGCGCGCACACCCCTTTGCGGCGAGGGACTCGAGGGGCATCTCAGGGCGATGGGTGTCCTCTCCGAACTGATCGATGCCGCTGGCGAAGGACAGCTGTCGGCGCAGGTCTTTCATCGCCTGTTCCGGGCGCGACGCCAGTATCCGCCCTACCTGTCGGCGCTGATGGAGCGCGCAGCGCGGGCCGGGCGACCCGGCTTGGGCGCGCGTGCCGCCCGATCCGGTCGCGACGCGGCGAATGCGCGACGCGCCCCGGCGCCCAAGCCATTGGACCGTTTCGTCCTGAAAGACACGCACCGCGTTCCCGCGGGCGCCATCGTCTGATCGGGGCGGACCGGCCGCGCGACGGCCGGACCGGCCGACGATCGGTCAGATATAATAACGGTCGCGGAAGATGTGGCGGACAACGTCCTGTCGTGTCACGCCCTTGGCGGCGAGGTCCTCGTCGCTCATGGCGTTCAACCGCTCGATCTGGCGGCTGTGGGGGTGGTTTTCCATCATCCTGACCAACAGGTCGATCAGGACGGTGAAAACCGAGGCCTTGTGGCCCGCGATATTGGTGTTTGCAACTGCCATCGTGGAAACTCCTGTGGGGATACAGATGTTTCCTCCCATGGGCGACAAGGTAGGACAGTTTTTCTGACATTTCCAATGCCAAGCCGGAAAGCCCGCCTTGCGCCCAGCGGGCAGCCCGGCAGTGAAATCTTCACGGCATGTTCAGGTTATTCAGCCTATCCGCGGCCCGCGCGGGCCCGGGCGCGGCGCGATCCCCTCTGGAAAGCCCCCCGCCGATTGTGTATCGCGCATCCCCATGACACGCCTGACCCTCCGCCGCCCCGACGACTGGCACCTGCACCTGCGCGACGGCGCCATGCTGAAAGGCGTGCTGCCCGAAAGCGCCCGCGATTTCGCGCGCGCGATCATCATGCCGAACCTGGTCCCGCCGGTGGTGACCGCCGCGGATGCCGTCGCCTATCGCGACCGCATCCTCGCCGCGCTGCCCGAGGGCATGGATTTCTCGCCGCTGATGACGCTGTACCTGACCGAGGAGACGGACGCGCAGGACGTGGCCGCCGCCCATGCCAGTGGCCTGATCGCGGCGGTCAAACTGTATCCGGCGGGGGCGACGACGAATTCGGCCTCGGGCGTGACGGATTTCGACAAGGTCCGCGGCGTGCTGGACAAGATGGCCGAGATCGGCTGCCCGCTTTGCGTTCACGGCGAGGTGGTGGACCCCGAGGTTGACATCTTCGACCGCGAGGCGGTGTTCATCGACCGGGTGCTGGACCCGATCCGGCGCGCGACGCCCGGCCTGCGCGTGGTGATGGAACACCTGACGACCGCCGACGGGGTCGACTACGTCAAGGCGAACGCGGCCGACCTGGGCGCGACGATCACCACGCATCACCTGATCATCACCCGCAACCACATCCTTGTGGGGGGCATCAAGCCGCATTACTATTGCCTGCCGGTCGCCAAACGCGCGCGCCACCGCGACGCGCTGGTGGCCGCTGCGACCAGCGGCGACGCGCGGTTCTTCCTGGGCACCGACAGCGCGCCGCACAGCGACCCCAACAAGGAATCGGCTTGTGGCTGCGCCGGTATCTTCTCGGCCACCAACACGCTGTCCTGCCTCGCCGAGGTGTTCGAGCGCGAAGGCGCGCTGGACCGGCTGGAGGCGTTCACATCGCTGAACGGCCCGGCCTTTTACGGCATGGCGCCGAACGACGAGACGATCACCCTGGTCAAGGGCGATCCGGTCGCCTTTCCCGACAAGATCGCGACCGGCGCCGGTCCGGTAACGGTCTTCGACCCAGGATTTGACCTGCACTGGCGGGTCGAGCGGTGAGCCGCGAATTTCTTGACAAGAAATTTGCCAAGAATTTTCAGAAAAATTCTTGGCGCCAGGTGGAAAGGACCGCGCCATGATCCCATCCTCGTTCCCGGACAAGGCCGAAATCGCGCGGCTGTCCGCCCGCATGCTGCTGGAAATCCGCGCCGTCCATTTCAATGCGGAAACCCCCTTCACGCTGGCGTCGGGCCTGCCCTCGCCCACCTATATCGACTGCCGCAAGCTGATCTCGTTCCCGCGCATCCGCGCGACGCTGATGGATTTCCTGGCCGTGACGGTGATGCGCGAGGCGGGGTTCGAGGCGTTCGACAACATCGCCGGCGGCGAAACCGCGGGCATTCCCTTTGCCGCGCTGGTGGCCGAGCGCCTGGCGCTGCCGATGACCTATGTGCGCAAGAAACCCAAGGGTTACGGCCGCAACGCGCGCATCGAGGGCGTGATGGGCGAGGGTGACCGGGTGCTGCTGGTCGAGGACCTGACCACCGATGGCGGATCCAAGCTGTCCTTCGTCGACGCGATCCGCGAGACGGGCGCGAAATGCGGCCATACCGCGGTGATCTTCTACTACGGCATCTTCCCCGAGACCGAGACGACGCTGGGCGATCACGGCGTCAAGCTGCACCACCTGTGCACCTGGTGGGATGTGCTGGCCGAGGCCCGCGCCCAGGGCGCCTTCGACGCCGCCACGCTTGGGGAAGTCGAGTCGTTCCTGACCGCGCCCCGCGCCTGGCAAGAAGCCCGCAAGGGCAGCACGCCTCCGCCCCCTTGAGATAACGGAAGAATTCGGCGTTCTGGCAGGCTATGCGTTGCGCGCCATGCGGGTGACTCACGCCTGGCGTGTGCCGGGAATGCGTGTTTTCCCAAGCCGCAGCTTTCCGTTTGGCCGTGCCTTTCGCGCCACAGCGCCCGGCCGTCTCATCCAGATCTTGACCGAACACACCCCCGACCCGCAAGATAAGGTGGAAATCCGGCCGCGAATTTGTCCACAGAGAACTCACAGGATATCCCGATTGAAGCGGCCCACGACGCTGGCGTAAAGCAGACCCTCAGCGAGGCGGGGCACACGTTATGAATGAAATCCGGACGATTCAGCCAACTGCGGGAGAGGCCGAGGACGAGGGCGGCACCCTGCCCCACAACATCGAGGCCGAGCAGCAGCTTCTGGGCGCGATCCTGACCAACAACGACGTCTTCGATCGGATCGCGTCGCTGGTTCAGGCACATCATTTCTACGAGCCCGTCCATTCCCGCATCTTCGAGATTGCCGCCGCGCGCATCCAGAAGAACGCCCTGGCCTCGCCGGTGACGCTGAAGGCATTCCTGGAGGATGACGAGGGCCTCAAGGAACTGGGCGGGCCGGCCTACCTGGCCCGCTTGGCCGGGGCCGCGATTTCGACCTTCGCGGCGCGCGACTATGCCCAGATGATCTACGATTTCGCGATCCGGCGGGAGTTGATCCGGCTGGGCCGCGACATCTCGGACAAGGCCGCAAAGGTCGACATCGCCTCGGAGCCGCGCGCCCAGATCGTCGAGGCCGAGCAGGCGCTGTACAAGCTGGGCGAACAGGGCCAGGCCGAATCCGGGTTTCAGTCGTTCCTTAAGGCGGTGACCGATGCGGTGAACGTCGCCAACGCCGCCTATCAGCGGGACGGTCAGCTTTCGGGCGTATCCACCGGGCTGATCGACCTCGACCGCAAGCTGGGCGGGCTGCACCGGTCGGACCTGTTGATCCTGGCGGGCCGGCCTTCGATGGGCAAGACCTCGCTGGCGACCAACGTCGCCTTCAACATCGCCAAGGCCTACAAGCGGGGCACCCTGCCCGACGGGTCCGAAGGGGCGGTCAATGGCGGCGTCGTGGGGTTCTTCAGCCTGGAGATGAGCGCCGAGCAGCTGGCCGCGCGGATCCTCTCCGAGGCCTCCGAGGTGCCCAGCGAGCAGATCCGCCGCGGCGACATGACCGAGACCGAGTTCCGCCGCTTCGTCGAGGCCGCCAAGGAGTTGGAGGCCTGCCCGCTGTTCATCGACGACACGCCCGCGCTGCCGATCAGCCAGTTGGCCGCCCGCGCGCGGCGGCTGAAACGCACGCACGGGCTCGACGCGCTGTTCGTCGACTACTTGCAACTCGTCCGCCCCGCCACCGCCAAGGACAGCCGGGTGAACGAGGTCAGCGAGATCACCCAGGGCCTGAAAGCCATCGCCAAGGAACTGGACATTCCCGTGGTCGCGCTGTCGCAACTGTCGCGCCAGGTTGAAAGCCGCGACGACAAGCGCCCGCAACTGTCGGACCTGCGCGAATCCGGCTCGATCGAGCAGGACGCCGACGTGGTGATGTTCGTCTACCGCGACGAGTACTACAAGGAACGCGAGAAACCCGGCGAGGACAATCTCGAGGCGATGGCCAAGTGGCAGGAGGTCATGGAACGCTGCCACGGCAAGGCCGAGGTCATTATCGGCAAGCAGCGCCACGGCCCGATCGGCACGGTGGAACTCAGCTTCGAGGGCAAGTTCACCCGCTTCGGCAACCTGGTCAAGCCTTGGCAGCAGGGACAGGACGCCGAGGGTTTCTAGCCCCACGGCCGTGCAACGGCGCCCATTCACCAACGGCCGCCACCTTGACGCCAGTCAATGACCGCGCCGCAGGCGCGGTCACACCCTGAATACCGGAACGACGGAGGGACAGGATGGGCTGGATCGCCTTTTCCGGGATCGGCGCGCTGGCGCTGGGTCTTGCGCTGGCGTCGGGGTCGCCCGCACGGGCCGAGGACATGTCGCCGGCGTCCTGCGCGCGCCCGGCCACCGAAATCTACGCCGCGCTTGCGCCACGCGTCGTACAGGTCGTCAGCATCGGCATCGACCCGTTCCGCGTCGCGGGCCGGGTTCTGCCCGGCAGCGGCTCGGGCATCCTGCTGTCCGCGACCACGGTGCTGACGAATTACCACGTCGTCCACGACGGGCGACTTGTCGGGGTAATGTCGGACGATTGGGCGCGCGACGCGACATTGATCGGCGGCGATCCTGCGCTGGACGTGGCGCTTCTGGAACTGGCCGAGCCGGTGCCGACGGGCGCCGCGCTGCGCTTTGCGCCGTTCGACGGGCTCGCGGTCGGCCTGATCGCCCATGTCATCGGCTACCCGCTGGGCATCGGGCGGACCATGCCCTCGGGCATCGTGTCGGGACTGGACCGGCTGACTCCGCTGAACACGATCTCGTGGACAACGCGTTACATTCAGACCGACGCGGCGATCAGCGCGGGCAATTCGGGCGGCGCGCTGGTCGATGCGTGCGGCCGGCTGGTGGGGCTGGTGACGCTGCGCAGCTTCGATCCGGGTGCCGAGAACATGGGCTATGCGCTGCCGTTCGACACGGTGATGCCACTGGTCGAGGAAATCCGCGAGACCGGACATGTCGCCCGGCCCTGGCACGGGCTTTACGGCCAGATGGTCACGCCGCTGATCGGGGAATTGATCGGCGGGTTTTTCGGCCCGCAGGCCGGATTCCTGGTCGAGACGGCCGAACCGGGCTCGGCCGCAGATAGGGCCGGCATCCGTGGCGGTGTCTTCCCGATCCTGTGGGGACAGTCGCAGATCATCCTCGGCGGCGATGTCATCCTCGTGGTGGAGGGCAAGCCGCTCGAAACCCTGTCGGACGCGCTGCAGGCGGTCGAGGCGCTGGAAATCGGGCAGACGGTCGACCTGGCGATCTGGCGCGACGGCGAAATCCTGGAACTGAGCGCCGAGATCGAGGAACGCCCCGCCCAGGAAAGCGATCTTTGGTTCAACGGTCTGGATTGACACCGCAGGCGCGTCCCCGGCATTGACGGGGACGTATCGGCCACCAGGCCGAAATCCGCCTTGACGGCACCCCGGCACCTGTCGAAAACGGCAAGCATGGCTACCGGATCGCTTACCATCGACCTCGACGCGCTTGCGCGGAACTGGACCGCCCTCGACCGCGCCACCGGCCAGGGTGTCGAAACGGCTGCCGTGGTCAAGGCCGACGGCTATGGGCTGGGCGCGGGCCATGTCGCGCGCAGGCTGGCGCGTGCGGGCGCCCGGCGATTCTTCGTCGCCGTGGCCGAAGAGGCCGCCGCGATCCGAGAAGTGCTTGGCCGCGGCCCCGAGATCTGCGTCTTTTCCGGGCATATGGCGGGCGACACCGACATGATCGGCGATCTCGACCTGGTGCCGATGCTGAACTCGGTCGAGCAGCTGACCCGCCACATGGAGGCGCTGCCCGGCCACCCCTTCGGCATCCAGCTCGATTCCGGCATGAACCGTCTGGGGATGGAACCGGCCGAATGGGCCGCCGTGCGCGACATCGCGCTGGCGGCGGGGCCGAGGCTTTTGATGAGCCACCTCGCCTGCTCGGACGAGGACACGACCGGGTTCAACGACAAGCAGCTCGCCTGTTTCCGCGAGATGACCGAGGGCTGCGGCGTGCCGCGATCCCTGGCGGCGACGGGCGGCATCCTGCTTGGCCCCGACTATCATTTCGAGGTCACCCGCCCCGGCATCGGCCTTTATGGCTGCCGCCCCTTCGAGGACGCCGCCCCCGTGGTGCGGCTGTCGCTGCCGGTGATCCAGACCCGCGAGGTCGAACCGGGCGAGTCCATCGGCTATGGCTGCACCTGGGTGGCCGAAGACCGCCGCACCGTCGCGACCGTGGCCGCGGGCTATGCCGACGGCATCCTGCGCTTCCTGACCAACCGGGGCACGCTGTGGTTCGACGGCCAGCCCTGCCCGATCCTGGGCCGGGTGTCCATGGACCTGATCACTGCCGACATCACCGGCCTGTCCCGCGCCCCCGACGCGCTGGACCTGATCGGCCCGGATCAAAGCGCCGATGACGTGGCCGACGCCGCGGGTACCATCGGCTATGAGATTCTCACAAGCCTCGGGTCGCGTTACACGCGGCACTACACGGGCGGATCGGCGCCATGATCCTGGCACCGGTCGCCGCCATCGGCCGTTCGACGCTTGGCGGGCTGGCGGCGCTTGGCCGGATCGCCTTGTTCCTCGGCGCGACGCTGGCGGCAGCGGTGCGACCGCCCTTCTACTGGCGCGAGGTGCTGAACGCGTTTTGGGTGATCGGCTACAACTCGCTGCCCGTGGTGGGCCTGACCGCGTTTTTCACCGGCGGCGCGCTGGCCTTGCAGATCTACGAGGGCGGCTCGCGCTTCAACGCGGGCCAAGTGGTCCCTTCGATCGTCGCCATCGGCATGACCCGCGAACTCGGCCCCGTCCTCGGCGCGCTGATGGTCGCGGCCCGCGTGGCCAGTTCCATCGCCGCCGAGATCGGCACCATGAAGGTGACCGAGCAGATCGACGCCCTGGTGACACTCTCCACCGACCCGATGCGCTATCTGACCGTGCCCCGCGTGCTGGCCGCGACCATCGCCGTGCCCGTTCTGGTGGCGGTGGGCGATTCCATCGGCATCTTCGGCGGCTATGTCGTCGGCACCGGGCGGCTGGACCTGAACGCCGCCGCCTACCTGAAAAACACCGCCGATTACCTGGAACTGTGGGACATCACCTCCGGCCTCATCAAGGGCGCGGTCTTCGGCTTCATCATCGCGCTGATCGGCTGCTATTTCGGCATGAATTCCGCCCGGGGCGCCCAGGGCGTCGGCCGGGCCACGAAATCCGCCGTGGTCAGCGCCTCGGTGCTGATCCTCGCGGCCAACTACCTTCTGACCGAACTGTTCTTCTCCGCATGATCGAGCTGAGGGACCTCCACAAGGCGTTCGGCGCCAACCGCGTCCTGAGAGGGGTCGACCTGACCGTGCCCCGGGGCGAAAGCATGGTGATCATCGGGGGGTCCGGCACCGGGAAATCGGTGCTGCTGAAATGCATCCTCGGCCTCGTGAAACCCGATGCGGGGCAAATCCTGATCGAGGGGCAGGATGTGGCCCGCGTCGACCGCGAGGCATTTCTCGCCCGCTTCGGCATGCTCTTCCAGGGCGGCGCGCTGTTCGATTCCCTCTCGGTCTGGCAGAACGTGGCCTTCCGCCTGCTGCGCGGTCCCGGCAAGCGCCCCAAGGCAGAGGCCCGCGAGATCGCCATCGAGAAACTTCGCCGCGTCGGTCTGAAACCCGAAGTGGCCGACCTTTTCCCCGCGGAACTCTCCGGCGGCATGCAGAAACGCGTCGGCCTCGCCCGCGCCATCGCCGCGGAACCCGAGATCATCTTCTTCGACGAGCCCACCACCGGCCTCGACCCGATCATGGCCGGCGTCATCAACGAGCTGATCCGCGAGATCGTGGTGGAAATGGGCGCCACCGCCATGACCATCACCCACGACATGAGTTCCGTGCGCGCCATCGCCGACGACGTGGCGATGCTGCATGACGGGGTGATCCAGTGGACCGGCGAGGTCAAGGACATGGACGCCGCCCCCGACCCCTACCTGCAACAGTTCATCAACGGCCGGGCCGAGGGGCCGATCGAGGCGGTGCGGTAGCGAAAGGATGGCACGAGACCCCCGAGAGAGCGACAGCCCCATTCTTTTTCTCGGGATCAGCACCAGCTACAGCCACGCGTTCCGCCTTCTCTGGCAAGCGGAGTTTCAGGACAAACACCCGTTTCACTGGGACAAGTATCTGATTTTCCATCCCTTGGCCAACATGCTGGGCATTGCCCTCGAAACAGGTCTGAAGGGGCTGCTCGTTTGCCGGCAGAGGGATTTTCCAGAACCCATGATCTTGAAACGCTTTTGAGTTCGCTGGATGACAGCTCCCTCGAAGGGCGTTTTTCGCAAGCGCTCTCCGGATTGGAGGTTCCGCACGAACTCCTTGAAATGAATCCCGGCAAGCCGCGGCAAAACATCGAAGAGATGTATCACCGCCATCACATACACCTCAGACAGCTCAATCTGGTCTATGCTCGCCCCTACGCCAGCCGCTATCCAATGATCGGCGGTCACATGCTGCCGAACCCGCTGGCGATCGGCAAGATCACCGAAATCGTTCAAGACACGCTCCGTGAGGAAGCGAGAAATTGGAGACCGGACGAATGACCCTCCTCAAACTCGCCAACCTTGCCCTCCTCCTCCTATTTCCCCTCGCCTGGTTCGCCCCCCTGATGCGCGCCGGGCTCCTTCCCCTCTTCGGCCTCAACGAGATCTCCGTCCTCTCCGGCCTCGCCGCGCTCTGGCAAACCGATATTCCGCTCGCCTTGCTCGTCACCTTTTTTGCCCTCGTCGCCCCCTACCTGAAAACCATCGGTCTCGCGCTGATCCATTACGACCTCGCCGCGCCCCGCCTGCTGCCCGCCATCCACCTGATGGGCAAGCTCGCCATGGCCGACATCTTCCTCGTCGCCATCTACATCGTGGTGGTGAAGGGCGTCGGCCTCGCTCGCATCGAAACGGCCTGGGGCCTCTACCTGTTCACGGCCTGCGTCCTGGCCTCGCTCGCCTTCTCGATCCTCACCAAACGACAATTGTCTGAAACCTGACCCCTTCTTCTTGGGGCCAATACCCC
>JBNGDM010000061.1:0-13328 GCA_049975105.1 Rhodovulum sp.
GTGGGCGAGTTGCGCGGCCCCTTTTGCCAGCCATGGCCGACCGAGGTTTCCATGTTGTCGTCACCGCCCGTGGTCAGGTTGTGGCACGAGTAGCAAGAGAACACCCCCGAGGCCGACAGCCGCGGGTCGAAGAACAGCGCCTTGCCCAGCTCGATCTTCTCGGGGGTCACGCGGTTGTCCGCGATCTGCGGTATGGTCGAGGGCAGCGGCTCGAAATAGTCGAGCGCCATCTCCCGAAGCTCGGAGGCCGCCGCCGGCACCGCCATCGCGGTGGTCAGGAGCGCAGTTGCGAGAAGACGTTTCATGGGTAACACCGTTTTTCCAAAGTTCACGCGTCCGTGAAACCTTAGAATCCTTCCAAAGAGGCGCTTTGACCTGAATCAAGGAAGATCAAAAATACGACTTTCTGACTCGTATTTTTGGCTCGCCGCGGAGAACGAAGGCGAGAATTCCACGCCAAGACCATTTGACTACGAGAGTTTTCGACAGTTCAGCCGCGGGGTGAGGTAATCTCAGATCGAACGCAAAAGCACCTTGGCCGACCCGATCGCCGCGGCGATCCGCTGGTAGTGAACCTGGCGCTGCGCCGACTGTTCGCCCGCGCGCAAAAGCCGGGTTTCGGCCTCCTGCAGGATGCCGGCGGCCTGGCGGTTCAGCCGGCCCAGCGCGTCGCGCCGCACCGGTGTCAGGGCGCGCGGCGAGGTGGTGCCGCCGATCCGCACCCGGCCGCGGGGCAGGTCGGGGTCGGCATTGGCCTCGGCCAGGCGGCGCAGGTCGCGGGCGGCGCTGCCGATGATCTGGCCGACGGTTCGGTAATCGGGGCCGGGCATGGCGCGGGCCACGCGTTCCAGCTGTGCCGCGAGGCAGTCGATTACGTATTCCCGCTGGGCGATCCCGGCGCAGAAATCCCGACCGGCCTCGATCCGCCGGATGATGCGGTCGGTATTCGCGGTCGAAAACGCCGGCGTTGCGCCGGGCACCGCGGGAGAGACGACCGGCGCCCGCACCGGCAGCACGGCAGGCGCGTTCACGCCGGGCGCTGGCGGCTGCGCGGCCTGGGGCAGGGCGCCGCCAAGTGCATGGATCGGGCCGGGACCGGCGATCAGTGCGGCCAGGGCCGTCATGCCGAAGGCGGCTTGCATCGGGGTCATGGTGTCTCCTCCTCTTGCCGGTGTCCCGGGGCGCGCGGTCGCCCCGCCCGCTTACAACGACCGCAACAGCACCTTGGTCGAGCCGACGGCCGCCGCGATGCGCCGGTAATGCGGCCAGCGCCGGTCTGAACGCTCGGCCGCGCGCAGCAGGCGGGTTTCGGCCTCCTCGACGATTCCGGCGGCGGTGGCGTTCAGCCGCTTGACGGCTGCGCTGCGCACCGGGGTCAGGGGCGGGGTCGCGGCGCCCGCGGGCCGTTTCAGCCGCGCCCGCGGCAGGCCCGGGTCGGCATTGGCCGCCGCCAGCGCGCCCAACCCGCGCGCCGCCGCCGCGACCGCCGATTTCGCGGCCTCGTAATCGCCGCGCGGCATGCGGTCGGCGATCCGGCCGTATTCCTCGGACAGACAATCGATGACGTATTCCACCCGCGGGCTGCGGATGCAGAAATCGCGCGCCTCGGACAGGTCGCGCAGGATCCGGTCCGTGATCTCGTCCGACACGAGGCCGCGCGGCCGGTCGGGCGGGGGCGGGTAGAACTCGGGTGTCACGAAGCCGGAATCCCCGCCGTCCCGCGACCGCGCGCCCGGCTCGCCCGTTGGATCGCTGGCGTCCTGGGCGTCGGCCGGCAGCGCCGCGGCGCAGGCCAGAAGGGCGATCAAGGGAACAGCGGCACGGCGGGGCATCGGGGCTCCTTGGACGGGCACGGCGCGCGGGCGCGACCGGTCGTCCTGTCGACCGCCCCCGAAGGATCGGCGGCGACACGGCACCTGGCATGCGAACGGATTCCACCCACGAAACCAGCCTAGCACGAACCGGCCCGCCGGCCAATCGACGGCCCGGTTCTTCCCCGCGCCGAATTCGGCTAGCATTGCGGCCAAGCAAATGTCGGGGGAGTTTCATGCGCATCCTGTGGCTGGCCGTGGCCATCCTCGTCGCCGCTGTGCCGGTGCGCGCGGCCGACCGCGTGGCGCTGGTGATCGGCGTGGCCGATTACGCGACCATCCCGCCGCTGAAGAACACGGTGAACGACGCCAATGCATTGGCCGAGGCGCTGGGCGGCATCGGATTCGAGGTCCGCACGGTGCTGAACCCCGGCGGGGCCGCGCTGCGCACGGCTCTCGACCGTTTTGCCTTCCAGGCCGAAACCGCCGACCTGGCACTGATCTACTTCGCCGGCCACGGGGTCGAGGTGCAGGGCAAGAACTTCCTGATCCCGGTCGATGCGGCGGTGCGCTCGAACCGGGATATCCAGACGCAGGCGGTGTCGCTCGACGATTTCCTGCGCGCGGTCGACCGGGCGCGGCGGATGCGGATCGTGATCCTGGATTCCTGCCGCGACAACCCGTTCGGTGACCTGATCGACCTGGACGCGCCGCTGGCCGCCGGGCAGGCGGGGCTTGCGCCGCCCTCGCCCGAACGGGGCACGCTGGTGGCCTATGCCGCGCGCGACGGGCAGGTGGCGCTGGACGGCGAGGGCCGCAACAGCCCCTTTGCGCTGGCGCTGGTCGACCGGCTGGGGCAACCCGGGCTGGAAATATCGCTGATGTTCCGGCAGGTGCGCGACGCCGTGCTGGCGCGGACCGGCAACCGGCAGGAGCCGCATACCTACGGTGCCCTGCCGGGCGCGCCGTTCTACCTGGCCGGCCCCGGTGCGGCCGGGGACCGGCTGGATGCCGCCGACCGCCCCGTTGCGTGGTCCAGCCTGCGCCCGGACCAGGAATTGCAACTGGCCGCGCTCGCCGAAGAGGGAGACACCCGGTCGATCCTGGGGCTGGCCTACATGCGGCTGAACCCCGAGGCGGCGCGGTTCGACCCCGCCGATGCCGCACGGCTGTTCGCGCGCGCGGCCGAGGCGGGGTCGCCCGAGGCGCAGTTCGAACTGGCCAAGCTTTACGAGACCGGCCTCGGCGTCCCGCAGGACGAGGCGCGCGCACTGGACCTCTACCGGCAGGCGGCGGCGCAGGATTTCGCCGACGCGCTGAACGACCTTGCCTTCATGTATTACCAGGGCGGGCTGGGCCTGCCGCGCGACCAGCAGCGCGCGCTGGGGTTTTTCCAGCGTGCCGCCGAACAGCGTCACCCGCAGGCGATGTTCAACTATGCCGCGCTGATCGACGATGGCCTTGTGCCCGGAAAGGGGGCCGAGGCGGCGGCGGGGTATCTTTACGGCGCCTTGCGCTCGGGCAGCGAGGACGTTTTGCAGATCCTGACCGAGCGGCCGACGATGTTCAAACCCGACACGCGCCGGGCCTTGCAGGCGCTGCTGCGCGAACATGATTTCTATGCGGGCGCCATCGACGGCGATTTCGGGCCAGGCACACAGCGCGGGTTGCGCGCGGCCTACGGGCTGGAGGAGTAGGCGGCGGCCGGGTTTAGCCGATCGCCTGGAATTCCACCCGGCGGTTCGCCTCGGCGTCCGGGTCGGCGGTATCGAGCAGGAAGCGTTCGCCCATGCCCACCGCCTCCAGCCGCGCCGGGTCGATGCCGCATTCGGTGACGAAATAGCCCCGCACCGCCTCGGCACGCTCCTCGGACAGGCGCTGGTTGTAGCTTTCGCTGCCCGAAGCGTCGGTATGGCCGACGATGCGGAACTGGCGGATGTCGCTGGCCTTCATCACCCGGCACAGCTGTTCCAGGCGCGGCTTTTGCGCGGGCACCAGCGCGGCGGAGTTGACGGCGAATTCGATGCGGACATTCACCTGCAATTCGGGGGCCAGCTGGCCGAACACGGGGCGCGCTGCGGCAGGCGGGGGCGCGGCGGCGATCATGGCCTCGGGCGCGGTGGGCGCCGGGACGCGCTGCGGCACCAGCTGGCGGGTCAGAGGGGCCTGGGCGCCTTGCTGGGAGGGCGCGGCGCGCAATGTCGGCGTGGGGGCGGGCCGGGCAGGTTCGGCCTGGGGCGCGGCACCGGACCCCAGCGGGACCAGAGTCACCCCGCGCGCCCGGCCCGTGCCGCTTTCCTCGGCCGCGCGAAATGCGTCGCGCTGCGCCTCGAACAGGCGCAGCAACTCGGCATCGCTGACCTGCTGGGCCGCGGCGGGCAGGCCGGCCGTGCCGATCGCAAGGCCCAGCACCATTCCAAGAATTCCGCGCATCGCCATCCCCCGAACCCATCCATTCCCGCGATCACCCTACGGCATGGCGCGGCATGGATCAATTCGCGCAGAGGGCGCGTCAGCCCCGCCGCTGGAACGCGATCATCACCAGTGCCAAGAGTGACGAGCCCAGCATCAGCAAGAGCGACACCGCGTTCAGAAGCGGGGTCGAGCCCTCTTTCAGCCGGTCGAACATCGCGATGGTCAGCGGCGCGTCCGAGCCCACCAGCATCAGCGTGGTGTTGAAATTCTCGAAGCTCATCAGGAAGGCCACGACGAAGGCCCCGATCATCGCCGGTGCCAGATAGGGCAACGTCACGGTGCGCACCGCGGTCAGGCGGCTTGCGCCGAGGTTCAGCGCGGCCTCTTCCAGCGAGCGGTCGAATTTTTGCAGCCGCGCGGCGATCACCAGCGTGGAAATCGTCGCGATGAACGAGAACTGGCCCAGGATCACCAGCGTCAGACCGGGGCGCAGCGCCTCGATGTCCCATTCTGCGATGTCCCAGGCGCCATTGGCGATGCGCGAGGAAAAGACCAGGATCGAGATGCCCAGAACGATCCCCGGGATCACCAGCGGCAGCAGCATGAAGACGTAAAGCAGCCCCTGGCCCGGAAAGCGGTAGCGGTTGAACAGGAACGCGTTCGACAGGCCCACGCCCACCGACAGGATCGAAACGCAGACCGCCACGAAGGCCGAGGTCCCGATGGCCCGCAGGATGGGGCGTTCGTGGAAGACGCCGATCATCGGGCGTTCCTCGCCGAAGAACCAGCCCCAGGTGAACCCCTCCCACGGCAGGGAGGGGAACTGGCTGTCGTTGAAGGCAAAGACCGCCACCACGACCAGCGGCAGCGCGAGGAACACGAAGAAGGCGCCCACGTAGGCGGTATAGGCGGCGCTCAGCAGGCGGGGCTGGGGGATCGAGGGGATCATCGGTTCACCCCATCGTCCGTTCCAGCGTCTGCCCGGTCAGCCTGAGCATCCCCCAGACGATGACCGAGGACAGCAGCAACAGCAGGAAGCCGAAGGCCGCGCCGAGTTCCCAGTTGAAGCGCACGATGAACTGGGAATAGATCAGTTCCGTGAACCACAGGCTGTCCTTGCCGCCCAGCATGGTGGGCGTCAGGTAGTTGCCCAAGGACAGCATGAACACCACGATGCAGCCCGAAACGATGCCGGGCGTGGCGTGCGGGATCACGATCTCCCGCATCACGCTGACATTCGTGCCGCCCAAATCATAGCCCGCCTCGATCACCTCGTCGGGCAGGCTTTCCAGCGTGGTCACCAGCGGCACCACCATGAACAGCATCGAGGTATAGACCAGCCCCACCATGATCGCCGCGTCGTTATACAGCATCTCGACCGGCTGATCGGCCAGCCCCGCCCATTGCAGCAGGGTGGAAATCAGCCCGGTTTCCCGCAGCAGAATCATCCAGCCGAAGGTGCGCACCAGTTCCGACACCCAGAACGGCACGAGGCACAACAGGAACAGCGCCGAGCGTGTGCGCCCGCGGGCCATCTTGGCGATGTAGTAGGACACCGGGAAGGCGATCAGCAGGGTTATGAGCGTGGCCAGCATCGCCATGATCGCGGTGCGCGCAAAGGTCCGCAGGTAAAGCGGCTCGGTCAGGAAGGTCAGGTAGTTGGCGGGGCTCAGCCGGTATTCGCCCACCCCCACCCGTTCCCTCAGCGACACCAGGAACATGTCGATATGCGGGATCACGATCAGCAGCGACAGCCACAGCAAGAGCGGCGTCAGCAGCAGGATCAGCCCGATGCGCGCCTCGGCCTTCATGCGGGCCCCTCCGCGAAGCAATTGCCCTGCTCGCCCGCCCAGCCGATATGCACCTCGGCGCCGCGGGAAAGGTCGGCGAATTCGCCAGATTGCGGCAGGTTGACCTCGATTTCCTCGTTGCCCGCGGCCACGATCACCCGGCTGTCCGACCCGTTGAACAAAAGCGCGGCCACGCGGCCCGCGAGGCGGTTATCGAAATGGGCGATGTCGTCGGCACCCCGGGCAAGCCGGATCGCTTCGGGCCGAACGAAGACCTGCACCCTGTCGCGCGGCGCCAGCCGCCGCCCATGGGTCGCCCCCCGCATCGTCAACCCGCTGTCGGTGCGGATCTCGATGGTCTCGCCCTCGGCGCGCTCGATCCGCCCGGCCCAGCGGTTGGTCTCGCCCACGAAGCCTGCGACGAAGGCGGTCTCGGGGCGGTAGTACAATTCGCGCCCGGTGCCCATCTGCTCGAACCGGCCTTCGTTCATCACCGCGATCCGGTCCGACATCACCAGCGCCTCGGACTGGTCGTGGGTGATGTAGACAAAGGTGGTGTCGAAGGCCGCCTGCATCTCCTTCAGTTCGACCTTCATCCGCTCGCGCAGCTTGAGGTCCAGCGCGCCCAGCGGTTCGTCCAGCAGCAGCACATCGGGTTCCAGCACCATGCAGCGGGCGATGGCCACGCGCTGTTTCTGGCCGCCCGACAACTCGTCGACCTTGCGCGCCCCGATCCCCGGAAGGCCGATCCGGTCCAGCGCCTCATCGACCTTTCGGGCGATCTCGGCCTTGCCCATGCCCTGCCGGCGCAGGCCATAGCCTATGTTTTCCGCGATGGTCATCATCGGGAACAGAGCAAGGTGCTGGAAGACCATGTTCACCGGGCGCTTGTTCGGCGGCGTGTTCAGGATCGAGCGGTCGCGGATCAGGATGTCGCCCGAACTGGGCTCCAGGAAGCCGGCGATCATCCGCATGATCGTGGTCTTGCCGCAGCCCGAGGGACCCAGGATCGAAAAGAACGACCCGCGCGGCACCGCGAAGGATACGTCGTCAACGGCGGTCATCGGGCCGAACCGCTTGGTCAGGCCCACGCATTCGAGATCGGGGGGTGTCATGGAACTTCCGGTCGTGAAAGGGGCGCCCCGGCGGGCGGGGCGCCCCGTTGGGTCAGTTGGCGGCCTTGACGCGGTCCAGCACGCCGCCCTCGATGGCCTCCAGCCCTGCGGGCACCGGCGGGTACCACTTGATGTTGTCCAGCGCCTCGGGCGGGAAGCTGGCCTGGTAGCGCGCCTTGAGGTCGTCGGCGGCGTATTCGTCCGCGCCCTTGGACGCGGTGAAGTTGCCGGCGGCCTCGGTGATCATCGCGGCCACCTCGGGCTGCATCACGAAGTTGATCCACTCATAGGCCACGTCATCGGCCTTGCCCTTGGCGGGCAGAACGAAGGTATCGACCCAGCCCAGCGCGCCCGAGGCGGGCGCCACGAAGGTGATGTCGGGGTTGTCGGCGTTCAGCTTCCAGCCGCCGGTGTCCCACGCCATCGAGGCCACGACCTCGCCCGAGCGGACGAGGTTCATCAACTCGTCGCCACCGCTCCAGTAGGTCTTCACGCCGGGCTTGCACTCGATCAGCTTGGCCTCGACCTTTTCCATGATCTCGGTATAGGCGGCCTCGTCGCCATAGGCGGCGAAGGGATCCTCGCCCATGGCGAAGGCGAAACCGATCAGCGTGGGGCGTTTCAGCCGGTAGGACACCTTGCCCGCCACGTCATCGCCGCAGAGATCGGTGTAATCCTTGACGTCCGCGGCTTCGGCGGTGTTCACCACCAGCCCGCTGGTGCCCCAGACATGCGGCACGCCGTAGACCTCGCCGCCGACGGTGGTGTTGGCCTTTGTCGCCTCGAGCATCGAGGGGATGAACAGCGAGGTGTCGATTTTCGACAGGTCGATCGGCTTGTAGATGCCGAACTCTTCCTGCGGGCCGGCGATGCGGTCCTGGCTGGGCTGGGCCAGGTCGAACCCCCCGCCGCCGGTGGCGCGCAGCTTGGCGATCATTTCCTCGTTGTTGGACAGCGTCACCTCGACCGTGTGGCCGGTCTGTTCCTCGAACATCTCGACCACGTTCTCGGGCGCGTAGCCGCCCCAGGTCAGCAGGCGCAGCGTGTCGGCCGAGGCCGGCACGGCAAGGACCGCGAGGGTCAAGGCAAGGGTGGACGAAGCAACCGCTTTGCGTTGTGTCATGGGTATCCCTGTCGGATTGTTTTGCAATTTCGCGCCCTCAATCTGGGCCGAGGCGCGCGGGCCGTCAATTTCTTTCCTGCCGGAAAACGCGGTTTACGGGGCCGCCGGGCTGGCGCGGCCGGGCCGGGGGCAGGGGACGAAAGCGCCGGAATCGGCGATATGAATTCCATATGAATCGCATATGAATTCCATATGACTTTTTTCGGACTCCGGCCGCGCCCCTTTCCGCCGCCCCGCGCCCGAATTCACTTCGCCGGCGCGCACCCCGCCCGACCGCGACTCAGTCGTCCTCGGGGGCGGGACGGGGGCGGAAGACGTAGCGCTGGTAGACCCGGCCGATGCCGATCAGCACGAGGCCGAGCCCCAGGAAGGACACCACCCGGTACAGCCCGGTGAGATCGGACATGTCGTAGAGGAACACCTTGACGACGGTGACGATCAGCACCGCGAGCGAACCGTAGCGCAGCCCTTGCGAGCGGCGCCAGATGCCCAGCGCCAGCAGCGCCAGCGCGAAGACCAGCCAGACCGCGGAATAGGCATAGACCTCGGCATTGCCCGAGAACAGGCCCCGATCGAAATCCAGAAGCCGCGGCGACCAGAAGCTGCGCCGGGTTTCCAGCGTCAGGTAGACGAAGACCAGCCCAAGCGCGCCGGGCAACAGCGCGCGCCGGACAGGGGCGGGCAGGTCGAAGCGGGGCAGCGCGCCAAGCGCCCAGAAGATCAGCGCGGGCAAGAGATAGGCGAGGCCCAGCAGGTTCACCAGCGGCAGGGTGCCCACCGTCTCGCCGGTGATGATCGGGTTCAGCGACAGAACGTGGCCCAGCCCCACCGCCAGCCCGGCGGCCAGCAGCACCAGATGCCCCGCGGGCCGGGGCCACGGGCGCAGGGCGGTGACCCGGCGGTCGAGCAAGAGCATCGCGGCCACGCCCCACCACGCGACCTGAACCGCGGAATCGAACAGGTCCCAGCCCTCGGGCCGCAGCGTGCCCGAGGTCCAGAGTTTCAACTGGAAGGCCACCATCAGGAAGGCGAAGCCCGCGGCCAGGATCTCGCACAAGAGCGCCACCGGGGCGCGGGGGCCTTCGGGGCCGCGCGCGAAAATCCGTGCGGCGCCTGCCATCGCCGCCGCGGGCAGGCCGTAGCCGTAGATCACCCAGCCGAACAGTTGCGCAACCCCGCCCTGGTAGTCGAGGATGGCGGGGTTCAGGAGCAGCCGGACCAACACGACCCCCGCGGTCAGGGCGGCGACGGCGCGGATCTCGGCCACGCGCAGCCGGTCCCAGATCCAGGCCAGCGCCAGCACCTCGGCGGCCAGCGCGACGGTCAGCCAAGCCTCGCGCAAGAGACAGGCGAAGGCCAGCGCGATGGCCGCCGTCGCCCCCGCCGCATAAAGCGCCAGCGCCACGTCGCGGTCGCGCCCCGGGCCGCGCCGGGCGACGCGCGTCGCGGCCAGCACCAGCAGCGCGGCCAGCCCCATGCCGAGGCTGGCCCAGCGGATGTCGATCTCGAACGCGCCGATGCGCCAATAGCCGATGCCGAACAGGATCACCGGCATCGCCGCGGACAGCCCCGCCCAGACCGCCGCCGTGCGCCCGCGCGGCAGCGCCATGAACCCGGCGAGGCCGAACAGCGCGGCAAAGGCCCAGAGCGCACGCGAGAAGGTATGGAACTCGGGCGGCATGACGAAGGGGCCGAAGGCATTGCCGGCGCTGCCGGTGCCGAGCTCCTGCACCCGCTCGGGCGCGGTGATCGCGGCGGGTTGCGGCCAGAGCAGGAAAGCCGCCAGGCCGATCAGCGCGGCGGCGACGGCAAGGCTTTCGAGCCGCCCGCGCCACGCGCCGAGGCCAAGCGCGAGCGCGCCGTAGAGCCCGAGGAAGGTGAAGGCGGGCGCGTTGAACGCGTAGTGCAGGGCGCAGGCCAGCAGCAGCATCCCCGCCAGCGTGAAGCCCAGCCCCGAGGTGTCGGCCAGCATCGCCGCCATCCAGCGCCACATCGGCGTATCGGGGGCCTTGAGCGGCAGCCGGGTGGACAGAAGCGCGAAGAGCGCGGCGAGGGCGAGGGCATAGGCCGAGAGCACGCCCTGGTCCTGCGGCCGGCCGGGCAGGCCCAGCCACAAGAGCGGCCAAGCCAGCGCGCCGATCAGGGTGAGTGCGGCGAACCACCACCAGCGCCGCCAGACCATCAGCCCGAGGCAGCCCGCCGAGAGAAGGCCGAGATACAGGAACAGCGGCAGCGCCTGGGGTTCGGGGCTGTCGATCAGCGCGGGCGTCAGGTAGCCGCCCGCCAGCCCGATCAGCGCCACGAACCAGCCCTGGCGCAGCGCCAGCCCAAGGGCGGCATAGGAGGTCAGCGCCAGCGCGACGAAGGCGGTCGCGGGTCCCATCAGCCCGAAGATGCCATGCGCGGCGAAGAGGGCCGCGTAGACCGCGAAAAGGCCCGAGGCGGTCAGCGCGGGGGGCACGTAATCGGGGTTCATGGCACGCGCGACGCCGTGGACGGGGTGGCGCCCGGTCCATTCGCCGGCGGCGAGCAAGAGGCCCCCGAGGATCAGCCCGGCGAGCACGCGCGCCATCGGCGTCAGCCAGCCCTGGTCGATGGCGTAGCGGAACAGGAACACCGCACTCAGCGCCACGGCGACGGCGCCCAGCCAGATCATCCATTGCGAGGTCAGGGTTTCCTCGACGCTGCGGGCTGGGCGTGCGGGGGCCTCGGGTGGGGCCTCGTGGGCGGTGACAAGTGTCTGGGACGGTTCGGCGGCGGCGGGGAGGGGTTCTGGTTCCGGTGCTTCGGGTTCTGGTTCCGCTGCTGGTTCCGGTTCGGGGGCGGCGGGGGGCGCGCGGGGGGCCTTGGCTTCGGCGGCGGCCTCCAGGTCCTCGATCCGGCGCAGGAGGTTCGTCACCTCGCGGCGCAGCGCGTCGGCCTTGCGCCCCGCATCGCGCGCCCAGAGGGCGGCGACCAGCGGCAGCACCAGGAAGAACAGGCCGAGCAGCAGAAAGATCAGGGCGATCAGCGCTTCCATGCCGCCAGTTTGCCATGGTCCGCGCCGCAAGCGTTACCGGATTCTTCGGACCCTTGGCCGCAGCGCCGCGCGCCTCAGCCCTCGCCCCGCAGCCGGGTCAGGACGCTTTGCCGGGAGATGCGGCCCAGGACGCGGCCGTTCTCGGTAACGCTGAGCGGCTCGCCGGCGCTGTCCAGAAGGTCGATCACCTCGGCCACCGTGACATCGGGGGCGACCGAGGCGGCGCCGGGGGCCTCGCCCGGTTCCATCACGTCGCGGGCGCAGAACACGCCCAGCGGGTTCATGTGGGCCACGAAATCGGCCACGTAATCGTTGGCCGGCGTGTTGAAGATGTCGCGCGGGCTGCCGCATTGCACGATGCGCCCACCCTCCATGATGGCGATGCGGTCGCCCAGCTTGAACGCCTCGTCCAGGTCGTGGCTGACGAAGATGATGGTGCGCGAAAGCTGCTTTTGCAGGGCGATGAGTTCGTCCTGGAGATGGGTGCGGATCAGCGGGTCGAGCGCGGAGAAAGGCTCGTCCATCAGGAGGATCGGCGCCTCGGTGGCGAAGGCGCGGGCCAGGCCCACGCGCTGTTGCATGCCGCCCGACAGCTCGCCCACCTTGCGCTCGGCCCAGTCGGTGAGGCCCACGAGGTCGAGCTGGCGGTCGACGCGCTCGGCCCGGGCCTTGGCCGGAACGCCGCCCAGTTCGAGGCCGAGGCCGACGTTTTCGCGCACGCTGCGCCAGGGCAGAAGGCCGAATTGCTGGAACACCATCGAGATGCTGTTGAGCCGGATATCGCGCAGCGTCTTGCGGTCGGCATGGGTCACCGAGACCGTGCCGCCCCCATGCGCGATGCGCACCTCGCCGCGGGCGACCGGGTTCAGCCCGTTGACCGCGCGCAACAGCGTCGACTTGCCCGAGCCCGACAGGCCCATCAGAACGAGGATTTCCCCCTCGGCCACGTCGAGGGAACAATCGTGCACGCCCAGCACCTGGCCGGTTTCGCGCTGAATCTCGGCCCGGTCCAGCCCGCGGTCCATCAGGGGCAGGGCGGCCCCGGGGCGGTCGCCGAAGACGATCGAGACGTTGTCGAAGGAAACCGCGGTCATTTCCGGTCCACCCGCAGCATCCGGTCGAGCATGATGGCGACGACCACGATGACGAAGCCGCTTTCGAAACCCAGCGACGTGTTCACCTGGTTCAGCGCGCGCACCACCGGCACGCCCAGCCCGTCGGCGCCCACCAGCGCGGCGATCACCACCATGGACAGCGACAGCATGATGGTCTGGTTCAGCCCGGCCATGATCTGCGGAAAGGCCGAGGGCAGTTCCACCCGCCACAGCGTCTGCCAGGGCGTGGCACCGAAGGCGCGCGCCGCCTCGAGCAGCGCGACGGGGGTGGAGGACACGCCCAGATGCGTCAGCCGGATCGGGGCGGGCAGCACGAAGATGACGGTCGCGATCAGGCCGGGCACCATGCCGATGCCGAAGAACACGATGGCCGGGATAAGGTAGACGAAGGTGGGCAGGGTCTGCATCAGGTCGAGCACGGGGCGCATCACGCGGTAAAGACCGGGCCGGTGCGCCGCGGCGATGCCGATGGGCACGCCCACGCTCATGCAGACGACGCAGGCCGAGAGCACCAGCGTCAGGCTTTCGGTGGTTTCTTCCCAGTAGCCCTGGTTGAGGATGAACAGGAAGCCCAGCGCGACCAGCGCGGCGGGTTTCCAGCTGCGTTGCAGGGCAAAGGCCAGGGCGGCGAAGGCGGCGACGACCGCCAGCGGCGGCGGGGTCTGGAGCACCCACAAGACGCCCTCGATCAGCGCCTCCATCGCGTCGGACAGCGCGTCGAAGGCCCAGCCGCCATTGACCTGAAGCCAGTCGAACAGGTCTGAGGCGACCCGCCCGACGGGAATCTTGGTCTGTTCCACCCAGTCCATGCCGTTCCCTTGTCCTTGTCCGCGCTGCGCCGCGAGGCACGATCCTAGCGCCTTTGCCCCCCGGTGTCGCGGGGCGCGGTTGCGCCCGCGCGGCCCCGGGGCGCGCGCGGGCGGTGAGGGGCGCCCAGGCC
>JBNGDM010000062.1:0-13326 GCA_049975105.1 Rhodovulum sp.
GCTCCAGGGGGAGCCGCCGGGGCCCGGCATGTCCGGGGGCCCGGGACCGGAGCCCGCGGAACGTTATGGCAAAGCTGAACGAGGAAACCTGGCCGCTGGTCCTGACCGGGCTGACCCTGGTCGGGATGGTCGTGGCCGGGCTCGCGCATTGGGCGCTTGCGCCGGGCCGCGGGACCGAAGCGCTGTCAGCGGCCGCGCTGATACTGGTCTACGCGGCGGGCGGCGTGCCGGCCGGTGCGCGGGCGCTCGACACGCTTTGGCGCGACCGCGATCTCGACATCGACCTGTTGATGGTGATCGCCGCCATCGCCGCCGCCGCGGTCGGCGCACCGTTCGAGGGCGCGGTTCTGTTGACGCTTTTCAGCCTGTCCACCACGCTCGAACACCGCGCGATGGGCCGCGCGCGCCGCGCCATCGAGGCGCTGATGGAACTGCGCCCCGATCGGGCGCTGCGCCGCACCGCCCAAGGCACCGAAGAGGTGCCGGTCGAGACACTCGTCCCCGGCGACGTGGTGATTCTGCGCCCGGGCGCCCGGGTGGCCGTCGACGGCGTCATCGTCGAGGGCGAGGGGGCGCTGGACGAATCCACCATCACCGGGGAGTCCGTGCCGGTCCACAAGTCGCCCGGCGCGCAGGTCTTCGAGGCCACGGTCAACCTGCACGGCGTGCTGGCCGTCGAGGTCAGCCGGCCGCTGTCCGAAAGCACGGTCGCCCGGATGATCGCCCTGGTGACCGAGGCGCAGGCGGCCCGCGCGCCTTCGGAACGGTTCTCGGACTGGTTCGGCCAGCGCTATACCGTCGCGGTCCTCGCCGGGGCGATCCTGGCCTTTGCCGTGTTCATGGCACTGGGGTTGGGTTGGCACGGCGCGCTTTACAAGGCGGCCACGCTGCTGGTCGCGGCCAGTCCTTGCGCCATCGTGATCTCGGTGCCCGCGGCGATCCTCTCGGCGCTGTCGGTCTCGGCGCGGGGCGGGGTGCTGTTCAAGGGGGGGGCGGCGCTGGAAACGCTGGCGCGCGTCGACATCTTCGCCTTCGACAAGACCGGCACGCTGACCACCGGGCGCCAGGAGGTGGTGGACATCGCCTGCGAGGGCGACGAGACCGCGTTCCTGTCCCGGCTGGCGGGCATCGAGGCCCATTCCGAGCACCCGATCGCCGACGCGATCCGACGCGTCGCCGAGGGGCGGCAGATCGTGCCGGCTGCCGTGCGCGAGGCTCGCGCGGTGCCCGGCGCCGGCATGGTCGGCGTGGATGACGAGGGCATGATCTGGGCCGGCAATGTCCGCATGGCCGAACGGATGGGCGCTCGCGACGCGCCTGCGCAACGCTCCGAACGGATCGACGCGCTTCACGCGGGCAGCCAGACCCTGGTCCTCATGGGGCGCGGGGCGCGCATCCTGGGCGCGGTGACGGTCGAGGACCGGCCGCGCGACAGCGCGCTGGCCGGGCTCAAGGCGCTGCGCGACCGCGGGCTTCGGCAGGTGACGATGCTGACCGGGGACCGGCGCGCGGTGGCCGAACGCATCGGCGCGGAACTAGGGATCGGCGCGGCCGAGATCCATGCCGACCTGCGGCCCGAGGACAAGGTGCGCATCGTGGCCGACCTGACGGCGCAGGGGCGCGTGGCCTTCGTGGGCGACGGGGTGAACGACGCCGCGGCACTTGCGCGGGCCGATGTCGGCATCGCGATGGGCGCGGCCGGGTCCGAGGTCGCGCTGCAGGCCGCGGACGTGGCGCTTTTGTCCGATGATATTGCCCGCCTGGCCGCGGCGCACCGTCTGGCACGGCGGACCGCGCGCATCATCCGCCAGAACCTGATCTTCGCCATGGGCGCGATGGCGGTGCTGGTGACCACGGGGCTGTTTTTCCACCTGCCGCTGCCCGTCGCGGTCGTCGGGCACGAGGGCGGCACGGTTCTGGTCGTGCTGAACGGGCTGCGGTTGCTGGCCGATCCGATCCGCAAGCGCGAGGCGCGGGCGCGCTGATCCGAGCCCGGGCGAAAGCGCGGCGTCACGCCGCCGTCAGAACCCCCGCCAACCCTTCCAGCATGTCGAGGCATTGGGACAGCTGGTCGAGGCTGACATATTCGTCGGGTTTGTGGGCCTGGGCGATGGACCCCGGGCCACAGACCGCCGCGGCGCAGCCGATCGACTGGAACAATCCCGCCTCGGTCGAGAAGGGCACCGTTTCGGCGCGTGCCTGGCCGGTAAGGTCCGCCAGCAATCGGCGCGCGGCGCTGTCATCCATCGGCTCCAGCCCGACCACCTCGCCGATCACCTCGGTCAGGATGCGCGCCCCCGGATGGACCGAGCGCATGCCGGGCAGCAGGACGTCCTCGACATGGCGGGCCATCGCGTCCTTGACGAAGCCGATATCCGATTGCTGAACGGGCCGCATTTCCCATTCCACCTCGGCGCGGCCGGGGATCACGTTATGGGCGTGCCCGCCCGCGATCCGGCCCAGGTTGATCGTGGTCCAGGGCGGCGTGAACGGGCTGTTGCCCGGCGCGCGCCCCTTCAGCGCCTCGGCCAGTTCCATAAGCCGGGTGACATAGCGCACCGCCGCCTCGGCCGCATTCACGCCGGCCTCGGGGTTGGAGCCGTGCCCCTCCAGCCCGTGAAACTCCACCGTGTATTCGCAGCAGCCCTTGTGCGCCTCGACGATGCGCATCTCGGTCGGCTCGCCGATGATCGCCACCTCGGGCCGGATGCCGCGCGCCGCGAGTTCCCGCACCAGCGCCTGACCGCCAAGGCACCCCACCTCCTCGTCATGGGTAAAGGCGAAATGCAGCGGGCGTTTCAGGTCCAGCGCGGCGAACCCGGGCGCCATCGCCAGCGCACAGGCGATGAACCCCTTCATGTCGCAGGTGCCCCGTCCGAAAAGCCGCCCGTCCTTTTCCACCATCTCGAACGGATCACTGGACCAGTCCTGGTCGGTCACCGGCACCACGTCGGTATGCCCCGACAGCACGATGCCGCCCCCCGCCTCGCGCGGGCCCAGCGTCGCGAACAGGTTCGCCTTGTGCCCGCTTTCGTCGTGGAACAGGTCCACATGTGCGCCCAACTCGCCCAGCATCGCCGCGATATGGACGATCATCTCAAGGTTCGAGTCGGACGACACGGTGGGAAAGGCCACAAGGTCCGACAGGATCGAACGGGTCTGCTTCAGGCGCGTCGTCACGGCTTCACGAACAGCTTGCGGGGGCGGTTGCACAGCGTTTCGGCCGGCCCGTTCTCGCGGATCAGGATCGATTCCGTGATCTCAAGGCCCCAGGTCTCCATCCAGAGGCCGGGCATGAAATGGAAGGTCATGCCGGGTTCCAGCACGGTTTCATCCTCGGGGCGCAACGATATGGTGCGTTCGCCCCAGTCCGGCGGGTAGGACAGCCCGATCGGATAGCCGCAGCGCGCGCCTCGGTCGATGCCCGCGCGCGCCAGTGCCCCGTTCAGCGCATTCGCGATATCGCAGGCGCGGTTCCCCGCCTTTGCCGCCCACAGCCCCGCCTCGATCCCCTCGATCAGCGCGGATTCGGCGGCGCGCATGTAATCGGGCGGCTCGCCCAGGAACACCGTCCGGCAGAAGGGCGCGTGGTAACGCCGGTAACAGCCGGAGATCTCGAAGAACGTGGCCTCGCCCTCCTCGAACGCGCGCCCGTTCCATGTCAGGTGACAGGCCGCCGCGTCCGACCCCGACGGCAACAGCGGCACGATCGCCGGGTAATCGCCCCAGTCGCCATCCAGCCCCGTCAGCGCATCGCGATAGATATCGGCCACCAGCTCGTTCTTGGGCAGGCCCGGTTCGATCCGCTCATAGACCCCGTCGATGATCTTTTCCGAGATCTTCGCGGCCCGCCGCATGAAATCCAGTTCCTCGTCGGATTTCACCGCGCGCTGCCGGTTCACCAGCGCGGTCGCATCCACCAGGTCGGCATCTGGCAGCGCCTCGCGCAGGCTCAGGTAAGCCTTGGCCGAGAAATAGTAGTTCTCCAGTTCGACCCCGATCCGCTTCGCGCCATAGCCCAGCTCGTGCATGATGCCGGCAAGCTGCTGCATCGGGTGGCGGTCTGTGGATTGCACGTAGTCGTCCGAATAATGCGTGATATGCACGCCCGCCATCCAGACCGTGCGCACGGCCCCGTTGGCATCCATCTGGCGGCCCCACCACATCGGGTCCGCATCGTGGAACACCAGAACCCCCTGGTGGACGTAGAACGACCAGCCATCATAACCCGTTAGCCAGGCCATGTTCGAGGGGTCCTCGACGAACAGCAGGTCGATGCCGCGTTCGTCCATGGCGCGGCGCACCAGGCCCAGCCGGCGCTCGTATTCCGCCAGGCTGAAGGGGGCGCGGCCCTCGGCGGCATAGCCGAACTGGACGATTTCCTCGTTCATGTCGAACATGGCTCCTTTGTGCGCGCCGGCGGCGTGCTTGACTCGGGGCGAACCCGCGTGGTGCTTTGGGGGGCGCGGGCGGCCGGCGGCTGCCTGCGTCGGGTCATGGAACCCTATGGCGGGCGGTGGCGTCAAGGGGTCGTCCGGGGGCGACGCGGAATTGCACAAGAACGACAAGGGGATGGCGATGGGCCTCAGCCTGGCCGATATCATGGCCGCGGCCCGCCGGATCGCGGGCGTGGCGGATGCTACGCCGCTGGTGCCCTCGTCGTTCCTGTCGGGGCTGGCCGGGGCAGAGGTCCTTCTGAAACTGGAAATCGCCCAGCCCATAGGCGCGTTCAAACTGCGCGGCGCGCTGAACGCGGTGGCGGGGCTGGGCGATGTGCCCGGCGTGGTGTGCTGTTCCACCGGCAACCACGGGCGCGGCGTTGCCTATGCCGCGCGCGAAAAGGGGCTCCGGGCCGTCGTCTGCATGTCGGACCTGGTGCCCGAGGCCAAGGTCGCGGGCATTCGCGCGCTGGGCGCCGAGGCGCGGATCGTCGGGCAGAGCCAGGACGCCGCACTGGCCGAGGCGCAGCGGCTTGCCGCCGAGGAGGGGCTGGTCGAGATTTCCCCCTTCGACGACCCGGCGGTGATCGCGGGGCAGGGCACCATCGGGCTGGAAATGCTGGCCGCCCGGCCCGACATCGAGACGCTTTTGGTGCCGCTTTCGGGCGGCGGGCTTGCGGGTGGCGTCGCGCTGGCCGCCAAGGCGATCAACCCGGCCGTCCGCGTCATCGGCCTCAGCATGGACCGGGGCGCCGCGATGCACGCCTCGCTCGCCGCGGGGCATCCCGTCGAGGTCGAGGAGGTGGCGAGCCTTGCCGATTCCCTGGGCGGTGGGATCGGCTTGGAAAACCGGTTGTCCTTTGCGCTGTGCCGCGATCTGCTGGCCGAGGTCGTGCTGGTGACCGAGGAAGAAATCTACCGCGCGATGCAGACCCTCTACCACGAGGACCGCCTGATCGCCGAGGGTGCCTGCGTGGTCGGCATCGCGGCGCTGCAGGCGGGCAAGGTGCGCGCCGGCTCGGGCCCCGTCGCGACGATCCTGACGGGGCGGAACCTGGACATGGGTCTGTTCACGCGCGTCGTCAGGGGTCAGGACGTGACGCTGGGGGACTATATCGTGAAAGGACACCCCTATGTCCCATGAGGTTCTGATCGTCACCGAGGCCGAACTTCGCCGGGCCGTGCCGCTCGACATGGCCACGGTCGAGGTGGTCGAACGCGCCTTCGCGGCGCTGGCCGCGGGCGGCGTGGTGATGCCGCCGGTGATGTCGATGGACCTGGCCGATGTCCATGGCGAGGTGGATGTGAAAACCGCTTATCTGCCGGGCTTCGACGGTTTCGCGATCAAGGTCTCGCCCGGTTTCTTCGACAACCCGAAACTGGGCCTGCCCAGCCTGAACGGGCTGATGATCCTGTTCTCGGCGAAAACCGGGCTGGTCGAGGCGCTGTTTCTCGACAACGGCTATTTGACGGATCTGCGCACGGCGGCGGCGGGCGCCGTTGCGGCGCAACATCTCGCGCCGAAAACCGTTACAACGGCGGGCGTCATCGGCACCGGCGTTCAGGCCCGGCTGCAAATGCGGGCCGCCCACCTGGTCCGCCCATTCGAACGAGTGCTGGTCTGGGGCCGCGACGCCGAAAAGGCACGCGCCTGCGCCGACGACCTGTCTGCCGCGCTGGGCGTCGAGGCGGTGCCGGTGGACGACCCCGCGGGGCTGGTGGCCGAAAGCCAGCTTGTCGTCACCACCACGCCCGCGCGCGAACCCGTGCTGCGCGCCGACTGGCTGCATCCGGGGCTGCACGTCACCGCCATGGGCGCCGACCAGTCCGGCAAGAACGAGATCGAGGCCCGCTCCCTGGCCGAGGCCGACCTTTACGTTGCCGACAACGCTGCGCAATGCGCGCGCCTGGGCGAGCTGCGCTCGGCCGAGCGCGCCGGGCTCTGGACGCGCGGCCTGCCGCCCGAGCTGGGGCAGGTGGTCACCGGCGCGCATCCGGGCCGCACCGATGAGGCGCAGGTCACGATCTGCGATCTGACCGGGACCGGTGCGCAGGACACCGCAATCGCGACCCATGCGCTGACGGCCGCGCACGCCGCCGGCGCAGGGATCAGGATCGAGACGTAACCCCATGATCCGGCTCGACGAACGCGACCTTGAAATCCTGCGTATTCTCGCCGGGGACGGCCGCATCACCAAGGCGGACCTCGCCCGCCGGATCAACCTGACGCCGACGCCGGCCTGGGAACGGCTGAAACGGCTGGAACAGGCGGGCCTGATCGCCGGCTACCGCGCCGAGATTTCGCTCAAGGCGCTGGGCCCCCATGTCACCGTCTTCGTCGCGGTCGAACTCTTGGGCCACACGGTCGAGGATTTCACCCGCTTCGAGGGCGGACTGCACGATTACCCCGAGGTGACCGCCTGCTGGGCGTTGGGCGGCGGGTTCGACTACCTGATGCAGGTCGTCACCCGCGACATCGACAGCTATCAGCGGTTGATCGACCGCATGCTGGAGAACCGGATCGGGCTGTCGCGCTATTACACCTATATCGTCACCAAGCCCGTGAAGGGTCCGGACCTGCCGCCGTTGGGTCTTTTGGCAGGGTTGCAGAAGGACTGACTGCAAACCGCCCGTACGCGCAGACGGATCGTCTGTCGCGGCGGGGGTCTTTGGTTCCCCTCTCTGCGGCGAAAGTGGCATCTTCTGTCCAAAGGGCCGGGATGCGGGCGCCGCACTGCGCGCCGTCATCGGCCTCCGATACCCGAACACTAAGGGAGATGCCCATGAGCCTGCACCAGAGCCACCCGAATTCACCCCTCGCCGACCTCTCGGACCCGCGTCTCGTCCGCAGCTTTTCCTATGTGAACGGCAAGTGGACGGGCGGCACCGGCGGGGCGAGCTTCGCCGTCACCGACCCCGCGACCGGCGACTGGCTGGGCGAGGTCGCCGCCCTGACAGCCGAGGATTCGGCGGCCGCGGTGGATGCCGCCCAGGCCGCCTTTCCCGCCTGGTCGGGCCTGTTGCCGCAAGAGCGGTCGGCCCTGTTGCGCAAGTGGTTCCGCGCGATGGAGGAGAACCGCGAGGACCTTGCCCGGCTGATGACCCTGGAACAGGGCAAACCGATTTCCGAGGCGCGCGGCGAAATCGATTATGCCGCATCGTTTCTGGAATTCTACGCCGAGGAGGCCAAGCGCCCGAATATCGAGGGCGTCACCAGCCACCTGGCCGATGCCGAGATGGAGCTTTGGCGCGAACCCGTCGGCGTGGCCGCCTGCATCACGCCTTGGAACTTCCCCTCGGCGATGCTGACGCGCAAGGCGGGCGCCGCGCTGGCCGCGGGCTGCACCGTGGTGGCCCACCCCTCGCACGAAACGCCGTTTTCGGCGCTGGCGCTGGCGGAACTGGCCGAACGTGCGGGGCTGCCCGCGGGCGTGTTCAACGTGATCACCGGCCGCGCCGCGACGGTGGTGCCGCCCTGGACCGAGGACCCCCGCGTCCGCGCGCTGTCCTTCACCGGCTCGACCGAGGTGGGCCGGCTGCTTTATCGGGAATCGGCGCAGACCGTGAAGCGGCTGGTCCTCGAACTCGGCGGGCATGCGCCTTTCATCGTTTTCGCCGATGCCGACATGAACGAGGCCGTGGACGAGGCGATCAAGGCGAAATTCGCGACCTCGGGCCAGGACTGCCTGGGCGCCAATCGGTTCTATGTGGAAAAGCCGGTCTACGAGGAGTTCTGCGCCCGGTTCGCCGAGGCGACGGCGAACCTGAGCGTGGGTCGGGGCCTTGACGACCGCGATATCGGCCCGCTGATGAACGATGCCGCGATCGCCAAGCAGGAAGAGCACGTGGCCGACGCGCTGAACGGTGGCGCACGGCTGTTGACGGGCGGAACCCGGCACGAGGCCGGGCGGCTGTTCTATCGTCCCACGGTGATCGCCGACGTGCCGGACGGAGCGCAGATCATGCGCGAGGAAACCTTCGGCCCCGTCGCTGCGATCACCCCCTTCGAGACCGAGGCCGAGGTGATCGCGCGGGCCAACGCCACCGAATACGGGTTGGTCGCCTACCTCCATACCCGCGCGCCCCGGCGTATCTACCGCGTCGCCCGGGCCCTGCAATTCGGCATGGTCGCGGTCAACCGCACCAAGGTCACCGGCGCGCCGATCCCCTTTGGCGGTTACAAGCAGTCGGGGCTGGGGCGCGAAGGCGCAAGGCTGGGGATGGAGGCCTTCACCGAAGTGAAGTATGTCTGCCGCGACTGGGCCTGACCGGGGGCCGGCCCCGATGGGGCCGGTGCCTTCGGCGAGAGTATTTTGACCAAGAAAAAGGGCAGGGGGCGCGCCGCCTCCGAGCGAAAGGACGTGTGAGATGCTGAAGAACGACATGCTGGAGCAGTGGGACCGCGAGAACTTTTTCCATCCCTCGACCCATCTGGGCCAGTTCGCCCGCGGCGAGGCGCCCGAGCGCGTGGTCAAGGGCGGTGAGGGCTGTTTCATCGAGGATCGCGAGGGCAACCTGTTCCTCGACGCCTTTGCCGGGCTTTACTGCGTGAACGTGGGCTATGGGCGCACCGAGATCGCCGAGGCCATCGCCGAGCAGGCGAAGGAACTCGCCTATTACCACGCCTATGTCGGCCACGGCACCGAGGCCAGCATCACCTTGGCCAAGATGGTGATGGACCGCGCGCCCGGGCACATGTCCAAGGTCTATTTCGGGCTTGGCGGGTCCGACGCGAACGAGACCAACGTGAAACTCGTCTGGTATTACAACAACATCCTCGGCCGGCCCGAGAAGAAGAAGATCATCTCGCGCATGCGCGGCTATCACGGTTCGGGGCTGGTCACCGGGTCTCTGACGGGCCTCACGCTGTTCCACAACAAGTTCGACCTGCCGCTCGACCGCATCCTGCATACCGAACCCGCCTATTACTTCCGCCGCCCGGACCTGGACATGTCCGAGGCCGATTTCGTGGCCTTCTGCGCGGCCGAACTGGAGGCGCTGATCGAGAAGGAAGGCCCCGACACCATCGCCGCCTTCATCGGCGAGCCGGTGATGGGCACCGGCGGCATCGTGCCCCCGCCCGCGGGCTATTGGGAGGCGATCACCCCGATCCTCGAAAAACACGACATCCTACTGATCGCCGACGAGGTGGTGACGGGCTTTGGCCGGCTCGGCACCATGTTCGGCTCGGACCATTACGGGCTGAAACCCGACCTCATCACCATCGCCAAGGGGCTGACCTCGGCCTATGCGCCGCTGTCGGGGTCGATCGTCTCCGAGAAGATGTGGAAGGTTCTGGAACAGGGCACCGACGAGTTCGGCCCCATCGGCCATGGCTGGACCTATTCCGCGCATCCGATCGGGGCGGCCGCGGGTGTCGCCAACCTCAAGCTGATCGACGACCTGGACCTGGTGCAGAACGCGCGCGAGGTGGGCGGTTATTTCGTCTCGTCGATGCGCGCGGCGCTGATCGAGCATTCCCATGTGGGCGAGGTGCGCGGCGAGGGGATGCTGTGCGCCGTCGAGTTCGTCGAGGACAAGGGCGCGCGCACGTTCTACGACCCCGCGGGCAAGGTCGCCGGTGCCGTGGTGGCCGAGATGGCCAAGGAGGGCGTGATCGCACGCGCCATGCCCCAGGGGGACATCATCGGCTACGCGCCGCCGCTGTGCCTGACCAAGGACGAGGCCGACCGGGTGGTCGCCGCGACGGCGAAGGCGGTCAGGGCCGTGCTGGACTGAGCCCCCGAAGCGGAAAAACGCGGAGCGCCGGGGTGGCGCTCCGCATCCATCTTGCCGGGGGGGTGTCCTACCACGACAGCGTCTTGACCTCGGGGTCGAACAGCCAGCTTTCGACCAGCGGGAATGTCCCCATCTGCACGCCGTCGATATAGTCCTCGACGGTCAGCCCGGCGGCCTGCGAGCAGGCCTGGCACATGATCACCACGCCGCCATCGGCCATGAAATTCGCCAGCATGTCCTGGATCGAGACGCCCTGATCGGCCAGCAGACCGTGCACATGGCTGGGCCGTTTCCTATCGGCCAGGTAGACCGCCCGGACGTTCATCCAGATCGCCGTCTTGTGGCCGTTCTTCAGCGATTTTTCATGCGCGAACATGATCGCCTTGGCCGCGGCCCAGGTGTCGTCGGTGGTCAGGTTGATGAACAGCCCCGGCTTGGCGTCCTGGGCCGCCGCCGCGAGCGGCGAGAGCAGCAGCGCCAGCGCAAATGTAAGTTTCAGAATCAGGAATCGCATGTCGTTCTCCTTTGCCTGCGGTGACAGGCTCGGACGAACGGCGCGTTTCGGGTTTGATTTCGGTCAAGTCCGCGATGACCCGGGGTATTTTAGGTTCGCGTGACAAACCGGACGCATGCGTTCCCACCGTTCGAGGGAGGGTCCGGCTCAGCCGCCGGTATGGCTCATGTGCCGGGACACCTGCCCATCCGCCCTCTGCCGCGAATAGTCGAAATCGTGGCCCTTCGGTTTCCGCTCGATCGCCGCGCGGATGGCCGCCACCAGCGGCGCGTCGTCGCCGGGATGGGCGCGCAAGGGCGCGCGCAGGTCGGCCATGTCCTCCTGGCCGAGGCACATGTAAAGCTCGCCGGTGCAGGTCAGGCGCACGCGGTTGCAGCTTTCGCAGAAATTGTGGCTCAGCGGCGTGATGAAGCCGATCTTCTGGCCTGTTTCTTCCAGCCGCACGTATCGCGCAGGCCCGCCCGAGCGTTCGGCGAGGTCCACGGTCGTGAACCGCTCTTCCAGCCGTGCGCGGACGTCCCGCACCGACCAGTATTGCCCCACCCGGTCCTCGTTGCCCAGATCGCCCATCGGCATCACCTCGATGAAGGTCAGGTCCATGTCGCGGCCCGCGCACCAGTCGACGAGATCGAAAAGTTCGGCCTCGTTGAACCCCTTCAGCGCCACGGTGTTGATCTTGACCCGCAGCCCTGCCGCCTGTGCCGCGTCGATCCCGCGCATCACCTGGTCCAGCTTGCCCCACCGCGTGACGCGCGCGAATTTCTCGGCGTCCAACGTGTCCAGGCTGACATTCACCCGGCGCACGCCCGCGGCGTAGAGATCGCGCGCGAATTTCTCCAGCTGCGAGCCGTTGGTGGTCAGCGTCAACTCGTCCAGCGCGCCCGACTCCAGGTGCCGGCCCATCGCGTTGAAAAACGTCATGATGCCCCGGCGCACCAGCGGTTCGCCCCCGGTGATGCGCAGCTTGCGCACGCCGAGCCCCACGAAGGCCGAACACATCCGGTCCAGTTCCTCCAGTGTCAGAAGCTCCTTCTTCGGCAGGAAGGTCATGTTCTCGGCCATGCAATAGACGCAGCGGAAATCGCAGCGGTCGGTGACCGAGACGCGCAGATAGGTGATGGCGCGGGCGAACGGGTCGATCAGGGGCGGCTGCTGCATCATGTCGCAGAAGGTAAGGGCGGGGCTGCCGCGCGGCAAGCGTCTTTCGGGGCGCGGCGCGACCGGCTAGGCTGGGGCATCACCGAAAGGGAGGCGCGGCGATGGGACGGATCAACGCGATGGGACTGGCGCTGGCGCTTGCGGGCTGCGCGGCGGCGCCGCCCGGGGATGCGCCTGTACCGCAGAGGGAGCCGGGGGCGCCGCTCTCGGCGGTCCAGCCGCCTGCCGCCGCGCGCACCGTCGAAGAGTTCGACACGACGACGGCCGCCCAGCGGGCCGCAGCGACGCGGGCGCCCTCGACCCCTGAAGAGATGCTGGGCCGCACCGTCGCCAGCCTCGGCGATCCGGCCGATCCGGGGTTCTGGGCGCTGACGCCCTTGGTGTCGTCCGCTCGGCAGGGGCGGCTGGTCGACCCGGCGACCGGGTTCAGCGTTCTGGTGGAACTGCGCCCGCGCGCCGCCGAACCGGGGGCGGGCACGCTGGTGTCCTTGCCGGCCCTCAGGGCGCTGGGGGTGCCGCTGACGGCGCTGCGCGAGATCGCGGTCTATTCGGCGGGGTCCTGAGCGATGCGCGACCGCAGGCTTTTGCCGGACCAGGGCGACTGGGACGCGATGCGGGCGGGGTTCCGCTGGGACATTCCCGAACGGTTCAACATCGCGCGCGCCTGTTGCGACGACTGGGCGGCCGAGGCCCCGAACAGGGTTGCGGTGATCGACGCCAGCGACGGCGACCGGGACTGGACCTATGGCGCCCTGAAAGACGCGTCCGACCGGCTGGCAAGCGTGATGGCGGCCGCGGGCGTGGGGCCCGGCGACCGGGTGGCGGTGCTGTTGCCGCAGGCGCCCGCGGTGCTGATCGCGCATTTCGCGGCCTACAAGCTGGGCGCCATCGTGCTGCCGCTGTTCACGCTGTTCGGGCCGGACGCGCTGGAATACCGGCTGGCCGACAGCGGCGCGACACTGGCGGTGACCGATGCCGAGGGCGCGGCGAAGCTGGCCGGGATCGCGGACCGGCTGCCCGCGCTTGACCACGTGTTTTCGGTCGATGGCGGCCCCGCGCGCGATCTCTGGGCCGAGATTGCCGCCGCCGACCCGATCCCCGCGCCGCAGGAAACAGCGGCCGAGGACCCGGCAGTGCTGATCTACACCTCGGGCACCACCGGCCCGCCCAAGGGCGCGCTGCATGCGCATCGCTTCCTGATCGGGCACCTGCCGTCGATCGAGCTGCATCACCGCGGCTTTCCGCAGGACGGCGATCGCGGCTGGACGCCCGCCGACTGGGCCTGGATCGGCGGGCTGATGGACATGGCGATGCCTTGTCTCTACTACGGCGTGCCGCTGGTGGCCTGTCGCATGCGCAAGTTCGACGCCACCGAGGCCTGGGCATTGATCGAACGGTTGAAGGTGCGCAACCTGTTCCTGCCGCCCACCGCGCTGAAACTGATGCGTCAGGCCCCCGTGCCCAAGGGCGTCAGCG
>JBNGDM010000063.1:0-13210 GCA_049975105.1 Rhodovulum sp.
GGGCCCTTCCGCGCGCGAGGCCGGTCGGCGTGACCGGACGGCCACATTGTGAAATCAGCGGCTTGCAAACCGCCACCTCACCATTTCTGGGGAGTGAAAATCAGTGAATATCTCGGAAAGTTAACTCGTGCTATCCTTGTGTTAACGCTTCATTAACCACTTGGGGAAGAAAACCATGAAACACGAGTGGCTGATCGACATTCTGGGGGATCTCAGGAATTATGCCCGTAAGAATGGGCTGGTCGAACTCTCGGAAGAGTTGTCCACCTGCCAGGCGCTGGCAGCGGTTGAGATCTCTTCGCTTGAGGCTGCGCCCGCGTGTGCGGAAGCTGGGGGAAACGGGGCCTGCCGGGCCCCGGTGGGTATGACGGCGGGAAATGAAAGACGTCTTAGAATCGTTCCTCGACCGATTGCAACGGGCAACGACGCTTGAGCATCTTCAACTCGCGACCGAAGACCTGCGCGACCATTACCGCGTAAACCATGTAGTCTATCACTGGGTGAACAGCGTCGGAGAACGCTACGGGGCAGGCACATACAGCACGGATTGGGTCGACCGTTATCTGGAATGCGACTACCTGCGCATGGACCCGGTCATCCTCGGCTGCTTTCAGCGGTTCCACCCGATCGACTGGAAGCAGCTGGACTGGTCCTCCAAATCGGCGCGGGCCTTCTTTGCGGACGCGGTGGCCCATGGTGTCGGCAACCAGGGGTTCTCGGTTCCGATCCACGGCCCAAAGGGGCAATTCGCCCTGTTCACGGTGAACGACAGTTGCAGCGATGCCGAGTGGGAGCGCTTCATCGAGGTGAACAAGCGCGACCTGATCCTCATCGCGCATGACTTCAATCGAAAGGCGCTGGAATTCGAACGGGGCGCGGACCCCGCGCCCTCTGCGGCGCTGTCGCCGCGCGAATTGTCCGCGATGACGCTTTTGGCCAAGGGGCTGAGCCGCGCGCAGGCGGCCGACGAATTGCATATTTCCGAACATACGCTTCGGGTCTATATCGAGGCTGCGCGCCATAAGCTGGGGGCGCTGAACACCACCCATGCCGTCGCACGCGCGCTGAGTGCGGGGCTGATTGTGCTCTGACGGCAACAATTCGTGTTCTTGTTGTGTTCTGTTGTGCTGCGGTGCAGAATCGGCGCGGAGCGTTAGGGCAGCGGTAACCAAGGGCTTCGTAATTTCCTTCCCGTCAGCGACTGGGAAAGGGTTACCGAAATGCTTCGTTACATCTACGGCGTCGATCTCCACAAGTTTCCGCGCCTGCGCGATACGATGTTCCGGGATCGCGCGATCCAGTTCCACGACCGCCTGGGCTGGGAGGTCAGCGTGAATGAAAAGGGAGAAGAGCGCGATCAATACGACGTGCTGAACCCGCTGTACGTGATCTGGGAACGCCCCGACGGAACCCATGGCGGGTCGATGCGGTTCCTGCCGACGACCGGGCGGACCATGGTGAACGAACATTTCCTGCACCTGACCGACGGCGTGCGCATCGAAAGCCCGCTGATCTGGGAATGCACCCGCTTCTGCCTGGCGCCCGACGCCGGGCGCGAGGTTTCCGCGGCGCTGGTCCTGGGCGCGGGCGAGGTCATGGCGCAATTTGCGATCGAGCATTTCGTGGCCGTCTTCGACCCCCGCATGGAACGCATCTATCGCCTTCTGGGGGTGGAACCCGATGTGATCGGTACCGCCGGCGAGGGTCACGACCGGATCGCCGTCGGCCTGTGGGAGATGAAGCCCGAGGCCTGGCCGCGCACCCTGCGCCGCCTTGGCATCGACCGCGAAACCTCGTTGCAATGGTTCAACGCGGCGTTCTCGGCCGCCGCGCCCGAGAAGAAGAGCGTCCTGGAAGCGGCCTGATCGCGCTGGCCCCCCATGGGCGGTGCCTGTAGGCTCCGCCCATGAGCCTTCCTGCCCTTGTTTTTTCCGATGACCAGGCCGAAGCCCACGACCGCGTGGCCGAGATGCTGCGCGGGGTCGGCGTGGATATCGACGCGGGTGCGCTGACCCCCCGGATGGAGGGGAAAGAGGCGCTCTTGGCGATCACCGGCAAGGCCGGTTCCGGCAAGACGATGTTGCTGGCCAAGCTGGTCGAGGCGTTGGCCGAGGCCGGCGTGGAAACCGTTTCGGGGGATTACGAGGGGCGTCGGCGGCGTGACCCGCGCACCCTGGCGATTCTCGCACCGACCAACAAGGCGGCCAGCGTGCTGCGCACCCGTGGGGTGCCCGCGACGACGATTCACCGGATCATCTACACCCCGGTCTACGACCCCGAATACGAGAAGATCGCCGAGTGGCTGACCGGCGAGGGCGAGCGGCCAGAGATCGAGGGGCTGACCGAGGCGGCGCTGGACCGCGCGCACGCGTTCTATCAAAGCGTCAAGTCGGTTCCCGGTGCGCTGGCCGCCGCGGGCCTGCGGGGCAGCGATTTCATCAAGGGCTGGAAGCGGCGCGACGAACCGCTGGATATCGGCTTCGTCGACGAGGCCTCGATGCTGGACGCGCGGCAATTCGATGACCTCAAGGAGCTGTTCCCGGCGCTGGTGCTGTTCGGCGATCCCGCGCAGCTGGCCCCGGTGAACCAGTCGGGCGCGATGGTGTTCGATGGGCTGCCCGAGGCGCAGAAGCTGACCCTGCACCGGGTGCATCGGCAGGCCGACGACAACCCGATCCTGGACCTGGCGCACGCGCTGTCCGACCCCGACCTGGGTTTCGAGGCGTTCGAGCGGATGGTCGAGCAGGCCGCCGCACGCGACGACCGTGTCGTGGTCGCGCCGCGCGTCGATTCCGACCTCATGGCGCGGTCGCCGGTTCTGGTCTGGCGCAACGCCACGCGAATCCGGCTGATCCATGCCTTTCGCCGGGCCCATGAGGCACCCGAGGACGCGCTGTTGCCGGGCGAGCCGTTGATCTGCGACGGCATCGAACTGCCGCTGAAGCACCGGCGCAAGCGGCTGGACCTGGAGGCGCGGGGGCTGATCAAGGGGGCGCAGGTGATCTATCTGGGCCCCGGCCGCAAGCCCGGTTTCTCGCGGTTGCATGTCATCGGGGCCGAAGACCCGCAGATCTCGGCCGCGTCGATCGTCAAGATCGAGCTGCCCGAGGAAGAGGAGCCGTTCATCCCCTTTGCCGCCAACATGGGCGCGGCCTTCCTGCACGGGGCGGCGGTGACGATCCACAAGGCGCAGGGGTCGCAATGGGAAGCGGTGCAGGTGTTCGCGCCCGACCTGTGGGCGGCGGCGCGGGCGGGCCGCAGCGAGGCCGGCCAACCGCTGTGGAAACGGCTGGCCTATGTGGCGATCACGCGGGCCGAAAAGCGGCTGATCTGGGTCACGCGCTATCGCCTGGCGCGGCCCGCGCGGCCGCTGGGCACCGACGACCTCGCCGCGCCGGCCGCGCCGCTGACCCTGACCGCGGGGGACGAGGCGGGATGAGGCGGGGTCAGCTGCGGATCAGCCGGAACACCGCCGAGGCGCCCCAACCCGCGGCGATGGCGATGGTCAGCGACAGGACGCCGTAGAGCAGGGGCCGTTCATGGGCCAGCGTGTAGGTCCAGCGTTCCAGCTCCACCTTGCGCACCCCGATCGACGTTTCAAAGGCGTCGATCACGTTGCCCTTGCGGGTCAGGAAGATGCGCGTGGTGTAATCGCCCTCGGTCAGGTTCGCCGGCAGTGCGATCGAGGTGCGGAACAGCGTCTGTTCGCTGAGTGCCACGGCGCCTGGCAGTTCCTGGTACAGGCCCTTGTCCTTGCGGATGCGGATCAGCGCCTCGATGAATTGCTGGGAATCGGCGGCCTCGCTGGCCGTGCCGACGGCGCGGATCGCCCGCTGGATCGAGACCTTGTGGCGCAAATCCTCGGTGTCGGAGAGCGCCTCGGCCAGGGGCGCGGTGGCAGCGACGGCGTAGAAGCTGGGGGCGGCGTCGATCTCGACCGCGTCGGTGTTGACCCAGATGCCGGCGCGGCGGTCCTTGCGCCGGACGGTGGCGGGTTCGGACGGCCCGGCGACGGTGACCACCACATGCAGCGCACCCTCGGGTAGGGGGGCCTCGCGCCGGACCGCGCCGAAGATCAGGATCTCGGACCCGGCGAAATCGGTGGTGATCGCGACGCGGGTCTGGCTGAGCCCGGCGACGACCGTTTCCGCCCGGACCGGAAGCGCCGCGAACAGGCACAGCAGGAGCACCCGCCAAAGCATCAGTGCGGCCCTTCGGCGATGGAATAGAGTTCATCCGGGCGCACCAGCAGGTCGCGGGCCAGCATGCCACAGACCGCCAGCACCATCAGCGCGAGCAGGATGCGCAACTGCTCGGCCTTCATCCGCAGGCCGATCTGGGTGCCGACCTGCGCGCCGATCACGCCGCCCACCAGCAACAGCAGCGCCAGGCCGAGGTCGACGGTGTAGTTCGTGGTTGCATGCAGAAGCGTCGAGAATCCGGTCACGAAGATGATCTGGAACAGCGAGGTGCCGACGACCACCTTGGTCGGCATCCCCAGAAGGTAGATCATCGCCGGCACCATGATGAAGCCGCCGCCCACCCCCATGATCGCCGCCAGCACGCCCACCGCCGCCCCCACGACCAGCGGCGGGATCACCGAGATGTAAAGCCCCGAGGTGCGGAACCGCATCTTGAAGGGCAGCGCGTGGACCCAGGTGCGCTGTCGCCGCTTGGGCGTGGTCTTGCCGCCGCGCATCCGGCGGATGGTGCGCAGGCTTTCGACCAGCATCAGAAGGCCGATCACGCCGAGGAAGACCACGTAGCACAGCTTGACCAGCAGATCGACCTGGCCCTGTTCGCGCAGGATGTTGAAGATCGCGATGCCGCCTGCCGCGCCGGCAAGCCCGCCGACCAGCAGCACCGTGCCCATGCGGAAATCGACCGTCTTTCGCCGGAGATGGGCGAGCACGCCGGAAAAGGACGAGGCCACCGTCTGGCTGGCCGAGGTGGCGACCGCGACGGCGGGCGGGATGCCCACGAAGAACAGAAGCGGCGTGATGAGGAACCCGCCGCCCACCCCGAACATGCCCGAGAGAATGCCCACCAGCCCGCCCAGCCCCAAAAGCAGAAAGGCGTTTACGGAGACCTCGGCGATGGGCAGGTAGATCTGCATGTATGGTCCCTAAAGCCTTGGCCCCGGTTCTGGCAAGGCGGCTGCGCGCCCTAGCGTTCCTTCACATAGGGCTCGCCTCCGGCGCGGGGAGGGATCGCCCGCCCGACGAACCCCGCCAGGATCACCACGGTCAGGATATAGGGCAGCGCGTCCATCACCTGCACCGGGACCACGATGCCGCCGAGGTCGATGTTCTGGTAGCGCAGCGCGACTGCCTGCAACAGCCCGAACAGAAGCGTGGCCGAAAGCGCATACCACGGCCGCCATTTCGCGAAGATCAGCGCAGCCAGCGCGATGTAACCCCGTCCCGCCGTCATGTCCTTGACGAAGCCCGCCTGCAGCGCGGTGGCGAGATAAGCCCCCGCGATGCCGCACAGCACGCCGCAGATGGCGACGGCGGCATAGCGCGTGGCGACGACCGAGACCCCGGCTGTGTCCAGCGCCTCGGGGCTGTCGCCGACCGCGCGCAGACGCAGGCCGAAGCGGGTGCGGAACAGCAGCCACCAGGTGACGGGCACCATCGCGAAGGCGAAATAGACCGGCGCCGTGTGGCCCGAGATCAGGTCGTGGTAGATGGGCCCGAGGATCGGCACCGGTTGCAGGGTTTCGGCGAAGGGCAGGGTGATCGGGTTGAACCGCGCGCCCCCCAGGAGCGACGGCGTGCGTCCGCCCTGGGAAAACCAGTCCTGCGCGATGACGACTGTCAGGCCCGCCGCAAGGAAGTTGATCGCCACCCCCGAGATCAGCTGGTTGCCGCGGAAGGTGATCGAGGCCAGGCCATGGATGCCCGCCAGCACCATCGACGACGCGATCCCCGCCAGCAGCCCCAGCCAGACCGACCCGGTGACCGCAGCCGTCGCCGCCGAGAAAAAGGCGGCGAACAGCATCTTGCCCTCGAGCCCGATGTCGAAGATGCCCGCGCGTTCGGAAAAGAGCCCCGCAAGGCAGGCCAGCAAAAGCGGCGTGGCCAGCCGCACGGTCGAGTCCAGCACCTGAAGGACGGTGGGGAAATCCATCACGCGCGCCCCTTTCGCAGGCTGAGGAAAAGCCGCTCCAGCGGCATCCGCACCATGTTGTCCAGCGCCCCGGTGAACAGGATGACAAGCGCCTGGATCACCACGATGAGTTCACGCGGGATATCCGTCCACAGCGCCAGTTCCGCCCCACCCTGGTAAAGAAAGCCGAACAGGATCGCGGCGAGGAACACGCCGAACGGGTGGCTGCGGCCCATCAGTGCCACGGCGATGCCGATGAAGCCCGCCCCCTCGACCGAGTTCAGCACCAGCCGTTCGGCCTCGCCCATCACGTTGTTCACCGCCATTAGCCCCGCCAGCGCGCCCGAGATCAGCATCGCCGCCATGACGATGCGCACCGGCCGGATGCCGGCATAGACGGCGGCGGGTTCGGAATGGCCCTGCGCGCGGATTTCATAGCCCAGCCGTGTACGCCAGATCAGCAGGTAGACCAGCACGCAAGCCAGGATCGCGATCAGGAAGCTGATATTGGCGGGCGCAGCGCGGGAAAACGCGATGCCCAGCGGGGCAAGCAGGTCGTGCAGCGTGGGCAGGTGGGTGCCGTCGGGGAATTTCGCGGTGGCCGGGTCCATCGAGCCCTGCGGGCGCATCACATTGACCAGCAGGTAGTTCAGCACCGCCGCGCCGATGAAGTTGAACATGATCGTGGTGATGACGATATGGCTGCCGCGTTTGGCCTGCAGCCAGGCCGGGATCGCCGCCCAGGCCGCGCCGAACAGTGCCGCACCGATCACCGCGGCGGGCAGTGCCAGCGTCCAGTGCGGCCAGGGCAGTGCCAGGCACACGAGCGCCACGCCCAGTCCCCCCAGCGTCGCCTGCCCCTCGCCGCCGATGTTGAACAGCTTGGCATGAAAGGCCACCGCGACGGCCAGCCCGGTGAAGATGAAATTCGTCGCGTAATACAGCGTGTAACCCCAGGCGTAGGTCGATCCCAGCGCGCCGGTGACCATCATCTTCACCGCCGCGACCGGGTCCTCGCCGATGGCGACGATCACGACGGCCGAAAGCAGGAAGGCCAGCACCAGGCTGATCAGCGGGATCAGCACCACGTCGGCCCATTTCGGCATCACGTCGCGCATCAGGCCGCCTTTCCGTTCATGCCCGCCATCATCAGGCCCAGTTCCATCTCGTCGGTTTCGCCGGGCAGGCGTTCGCCCATGATGCGGCCGTCGAACATCACCGCGATGCGGTCGGACATCGACAGGATTTCTTCGAGCTCGACGCTGACCAGCAGCACCGCCTTGCCGGCATCGCGCAGGTCCAGGATGCGCTGGTGGATGAACTCGATCGCGCCGATATCGACGCCGCGCGTGGGCTGGCCGACAAGCAGCAGGTCGGGGTTGCGCTCGATTTCGCGCGCCAGCACGATCTTTTGCTGGTTGCCGCCCGAGAAGTTCCGTGCGGCAAGCCCCGGGTTCGGCGGGCGCACGTCGAAGCGTTCCATCTTCTCCTCGGCCAACCGCCGGATGCCCGCGTTGTCCATCAGGGCGCGGTTCTTCTGGTAGGCGGGATCGTGGTGATAGCCGAAAACCATGTTCTCCCACGCCATGAAGGGCATGATCAGCCCTTCGCGCTGGCGGTCCTCGGGGACATGGGCGATGCCGCGGGCGCGGCGCGACTGGCCGTCGGAATGGCGCCCGGTCAGGTCGATCGCCTGGCCGTTGATGCGCACGGTGCCGGTGCCGGGGATCATGCCACCCAGCACCTCCAGCAATTGCGACTGGCCGTTTCCGGCGACGCCCGCGATGCCCAGGATTTCACCCGCGCGCACGTTCAGCGACACGCCCTTGAGGCGTTCGACCCCGTCCTCGTCGGTCACGCGCAGGTCCTCGATATCCAGAACCGTCTTGCCGGGGGTGGCGGGTTTCTTGTCTATTCTCAACAACACCTTGCGGCCGACCATCAACTCGGCCAGTTCCTCGGGGCTGGTCTGCGCCGTCTCAAGAGTGGCCGTCATCTGCCCGCGGCGCATGACGGAAACCGTGTCGGTGATCGCCATGATCTCGCGCAGCTTGTGAGTGATGAGGATGATCGTTTTGCCCTCGGACTTGAGGTTTTCCAATATCCGGAACAGGTGATCGGCCTCGGAGGGGGTCAGCACGCCCGTGGGTTCATCCAGGATCAGGATATCGGCCTGGCGATACAACGCCTTGAGGATTTCCACGCGCTGTTTCATCCCCACGCCCAAATCCTCGATCAGCGCGTCCGGGTCGACGTTCAACTCGTAATCCTCGGCCAGCGATTTCAGCACGCCGCGCGCCTTGGCGAGCGACGGTTTCAAAAGCCGCCCCTCCTCGACGCCGAGGATCACGTTTTCCAGCACGGTGAAATTCTCGACCAGCTTGAAGTGCTGGAACACCATGCCGATGCCCGCGCGGATCGCGGCCTGGCTGTCGGGGATTTGGGTGCGCTGGCCGCCGATCAGGATCTCGCCCGCATCGGCCTTGTAGAAGCCGTAGAGGATCGACATCAGCGTGGATTTGCCCGCGCCGTTTTCGCCCACGATACCGTGGATGGTGCCGGGCATGACCCTCAGCGAGATATCCTTGTTGGCCTGAACCGGCCCGAATGCCTTGGATATCCCGCGAAGTTCGATGGCCGGGGCGGTGGACCGCCCCGCGCTTTGCCCGGTCCCAGACATGCCGCTTATTTCACCGGGCAGGTGTTGTCGGACATGTAATCGTGCACTTCGATGTCGCCCGCGATGATCCTGGCCTTGGCCTCTTCGACCGCGGCGATCATCTCTTCGGTCACGAGATCGGCGTTGAATTCGTCCACCGCATAGCCCACGCCATCCTCGGCGAGGCCCAGCACGTAGACGCCGGTTTCAAGGTCGGCGCCCGCCTTGAAGGCGTTGTAGACGGCCACGTCCACACGCTTGACCATCGAGGTCAGCACCTGCCCCGGATGCAGGTAGTTCTGGTTGCTGTCCACGCCGATCGAAAGGATTCCCTCGTCGGCGGCGGTCTGAAGAACGCCCACACCGGTGCTGCCCGCGGCAGCATAGATCACGTCGGCGCCCTGGGAAATCTGGGCACGCGTCAATTCCCCGCCCTTCACCGGGTCGTTCCAGGCGGCGGGTGTCGTGCCGGTCATGTTCTGCAACACCGTGGCATCCGGGTTCACCGCCTTGACGCCCTGGGCATAGCCGCAGGCGAACTTGCGGATCAGCGGAATGTCCATCCCGCCGATAAAGCCCACGGTGTTCGATTCAGATGCCATCGCGGCCATCATCCCCACCAGATAGCTGCCCTGATGTTCGGAATAGACAATCGAGCGAACGTTCGGCGCATCGACCACCATGTCGATGATCTGGAACTTCGTGTCCGGGTAGTCGGCGGCGACCTCTTCCAGCACGGAACCGAAGGCGAAACCGGCCATGACGATGGGGTTCAACCCGGCCTCGGCGAAGCGGCGCAGGGCCTGTTCGCGCTGGGCCTCGGATTGCAGTTCGATCTCGCGGTAGCTTTCGCCGGTTTCGGCCTTCCACTTCTCGGCGCCGTTATAGGCGGCCTCGTTGAACGACTTGTCGAACTTGCCGCCCAGGTCATAGACCATCGCGGGTTCGGCGTGCGCCGCCCCTGCGGTCAGGGCCAGCGCGGCGCCGGCGCCCAGAAGTTTCTGCATCAGCGTCATCGAACTCTCTCCCGGTTGGTTGTCGGACAGGGCGCATGTTGCGGGTGCGGGCCGCAGGGCCCCTCGTCTTGACCGATTAAGGCCGCAGCCCCCGGAAACCGTCAACCGAATTCTGGGCGTCGTCGCAGCGTCAGTCGACAAGCGCCTTGGCAAGGATGAGCGCGTCCACCGCGGTGCCGTCGGGGGCGGTGCAATAGCCCCGGCGCAGGCCCGCCGCGCCATAGCCCGCCGCCGCATAAAGCGCGCGCGCCGCGGTGTTGTCGGCGGCCACCTCGAGAAAGGCGCGCGCGGCGCCCCGGCTGCGGGCCGCGGCCTCGAAGGCGGCGAGCCGTGCCCGGCCGAGGCCCTGGCGGCGCGCGGCCGGGGCGACCGCCAGCGTCAAGAGCTCGGCCTCGTCCGCGACGGCGCGGCCAAGGGCAAAGGCGCTCGCGTCACCGGTCAGAAAAACCCCCGGGCCGGTCAGCAGCGCGGTGAACTCGGCGGCGGTCCAGGGCCGCGGATGGGTGAAGCACTGTGCATGCACCCCGGCCAACCGGGCAGGCGACGGTACGCTGACGGTCACGGCAGGATCACCGGCGGCGGGTCCGCGGGCGGGGCGGCATCGGCCGGGCGCAGGTAGAGCGGAGCGGGGCGGGGTTGGGGAGGATCCAGGCGTGTGGCGGCGAGGCGTGCGATCGCCGCGGCGACGTCTTCGGCGGGAGGAGGCGCTACGGCGATGCCCAGCGCGGTGGCCAGCGCCTCCGCCCGATGGCCCGCGACCCGGGTGCCTGGCGGCAGGTCGAACGCGCCTGGCAGGTCCTCCGCGGCCATCTGGCGGGCCGCGCCCTCGGGCCGCCCGTCCATGACAAGCTGAAGATACAGCGTGTCGCGCGGCGCGGGCAGGGCGACCAGCACCGGCCCCTTCAGTCCCAGTGCCCGCGCCTCGAACCCGGTCACGCCGACCGCCGGCACGCCCAGGCCCAGTGCCAGCCCGCGCGCCGCCGAGACCGCGATTCGGATGCCGGTGAAATTGCCGGGTCCGACACCGACGCCGATCCCGTCGAGATCGCGCCAGCCCAACCCGGCGTCCCTGAGCATCTCTTCGAGCAGCGGCATAAGCCGCTCGGCCTGCCCGCGCCCCATCTCCTCGCGGTGCGCCGCCACGATCGCGCCGCCCGAGAGCAACGCGGCCGCGCAGTGCGCGGCCGACGTGTCGAAAGCCAGAACGGTCGGGGACGGGCGCATCACACCCCTTCGGCGACCGGGCGGACCTCGGTGACCTCGGGGATGTAGTGGCGCAGCAGGTTCTCGATCCCCATCTTCAGGGTCAGCGTTGACGACGGGCAGCCCGCGCAGGCGCCCTGCATGTGCAGGTAGACCACGCCGCGGTCGAAACCGTGAAAGGTGATGTCGCCGCCATCCTGGGCCACGGCGGGGCGCACCCGTGTGTCCAGCAACTGCTTGATCTGGTTGACGATATCGGAGTCGGGGCCGTCATGGTCCGCATGCGCTTCGGCAGCCTCGCCGATGATTGCGGGCTGGCCCGACTGGTAATGCTCCATGATCGCGCCGAGGATCGCGGGCTTGATATGGTCCCACTCGACCGCATCGGCCTTGGTCACGGTCACGAAATCCGTGCCGAAAAATACCGCGCGCACGCCCTCGACCGCGAAGATGCGGCTGGCAAGTGGCGAGCGATCCGCCCCCTCTGCACTGGGGAAATCCGCGGTGCCCGCCTCGAGCACCGCCTGGCCGGGCAGGAATTTCAGCGTCGCGGGGTTCGGGGTGGATTCGGTCTGGATGAACATGACTCTATTCCTTAGCTTTCCGCTCGGATATGCGCCCCGCCGAGGCAAATGTCAATGTTTCGAAGGTTTCCGGGGCGGTCAGCACACCGCCTCCAGACCTTCCTTGGACAGCCCGCCGGGCACGATCGTCATCGGCACGGGCAGGCTGCCGGAACTCTTGGTCAACTGGCTGACCAGCGGTCCCGGTCCCTTCTTGTCGACGCCTGCGCCCAGAACCAGAACGCCGATCTGCGGATCGTCGCGGATCTGGGCCAGGATCTCGGGCACCGGCTCGCCCTCGCGGATCACCAGCTCCGGGTCGATCCCCTGGCGGTCGCGCATCCACTTGGCGAAGACCTCGAAATGCGCCTCGATCCGCTCGCGCGCCTCTTCGCGCATGATCTCGCCCACGCCGATCCAGTGGTTGAACTCGTCGGGGGGAATCACCGACAGGATCTGCACCCCGCCGCCGGTCTTGGCCGCCCGCATCGCCGCAAAGCGCATCGCGTTCAGGCATTCCCGGCTGTCGTCGAGGATCACGAGGAACTTGCGCATGCGTGCCCTCCCTGGAAACCGCGGGCCAGCATGGCGCAGGTGCCGGGCGCTGGCAACTCCCCGCTGTGCCGACGCCCGTCGCTTTCTTCTTGGCCGAAATACCCCCGCGCGGAGCGCACGCGGCCCGGAACGGGCCGCGCCACGCCCAACGCCGGGCAAGCGGGGCGCAGCCCCGCGCGGACCGGGGACGGGAGCGCCCCCTCAGCCGGTCGAATGCGCCCAGTCCCAGTACAGCTCGCGCACCCGCGCGGTCACCGGGCCGGGCTGGTACTGCACGTCGTCGAAGGCCCTCACGGGCGTCACCTTCATCATGTTGCCCGACAGGAACACCTCGTCGGCGCCGCGGAAATCGTCGAAGGACAGCACGGTTTCGTGGACCGTGACCCCTTCGGCCCTCAGGTTCGCGATATGGCGCGCCCGGGTGATCCCGGACAGGAAGGTGCCGTTGGCGATGGGCGTGAAGATCTCTCCGTCCTTCACCATGAACACGTTGGCGGTGGCTGTTTCGGCCACGTTCCCCATCACGTCGGCCACCAGCGCGTTGCCGAAGCCCTTGGCCCGCGCCTCGGCCAGCATGCGCGCGTTGTTGGGATACAGGCAGCCCGCCTTTGCATCGACCACCGCGCAGTCCAGCGTCGGGCGGCGGAACCGCGTGGTGGTCAGAGTCGTCGCGCTGCCCGGTGCCGCCATCGGGATCTCCTCCAGGCTGATCGCGAAACCCGTGGCGCCCAGTTTCGGCACGATGCCCAGGAAGTCGCCCTCGATCGCCCAGTACATCGGCCGGATGTAGACGGCCGCTTCCTCCGGATAGGTCTTGAGGCCCTCCCAAATGATGTCGTGCATGTCCTCGGCGGTAACAGTCGGCGTGATCATCAGCGCCTCGGCCGAGCGGTTCACGCGCTGGCAATGAGCCATGAGATCGGGGGCGATTCCCTCGAAATAGCGGGCGCCGTCGAAGACCGTGGTGCCCAGCCAGCTGCCGTGATCGGCCGCCCGCATCACGGGGATGTCGCTGCGGTGCCAGGTGCCTTCGAAATAGGTGCGGATGTTGCTGCCGGTGGCCATGACTCACCCCTCTCGTGAAAACTCGCGCACCCTAGACC
>JBNGDM010000064.1:0-13144 GCA_049975105.1 Rhodovulum sp.
GTTCCAGCCCATGTCCTTGTTCACCGCGCAGGCCTGGGCGGCAAAGGCCTCGTTGGCTTCGACCAGATCCAGGTCCTCGGCCTTCCAGCCGGCCTTTTCCAGCGCCTTGCGGCTGGCGTGAATCGGGCCGACGCCCATGATCGAGGGGTCGAGCCCCGCGGTCGCGTAGGATACGATGCGGGCCAGCGGTTCCAGCCCGCGTTTCTCGGCCTCGTCCGCCGACATCACCAGAACGCCCGCGGCACCGTCATTGATTCCGCTGGCGTTGCCCGCGGTGACGCTGCCGTCCTTGGTGAAGGCGGGGCGCAGCTTCTGCATGCTTTCCAGGGTGGCGCCGTGGCGGATGTACTCGTCGTCCGCGACGACGGTCTCGCCCTTGCGGTGGGTGACGGTGACGGGAACGATCTCGTCCTTGAACTTGCCGGCCTTCTGCGCGGCCTCGGCCTTGTTCTGGCTGGCCAGCGCGAATTCGTCCTGGCTCTCGCGGCTGATCTGCCATTTCTCGGCGACGTTCTCGGCGGTCTGGCCCATGTGATAGCCGTTGAAGGCATCCCACAGCCCGTCACGGATCATCGAATCGATGAACTTCATGTCGCCCATCTTGTGGCCTGCGCGCAGGTGCGCGACGTGGGGCGAGAGGGTCATGTTTTCCTGACCGCCGGCGGCGACGATGGCCGCGTCGCCCAACTGGATATGCTGGGCAGCCAGTGCGACCGAACGCAGGCCCGAACCGCAGACTTGGTTGATCGACCAGGCCGCTGATTCGATGGGCAGGCCGGCGTTGATATGGGCCTGGCGGGCGGGGTTCTGCCCTTGGCCCGCGGTCAGGACTTGGCCGAGGATTGTCTCGGAAACCTCCGCCTTTTCGATGCCGGCACGTTCCACCAGCGCTTCCAGCATCACCCGTCCCAGTTCATGGGCGGGCACCGTTGCGAAAGAGCCATTGAAACTGCCGACCGGCGTTCGCGCGGCCGAGACGATCACTGCATTGGTCATGGATTCGGGTCCTTTCCCCCTGGGTGGCGTATCGCGGCGCACTATAGGGGATGCAGACACAGAGCGGCACCCCCCGTCAGCGACGGCGGATGCCGAAAAGGCAATGGTTTGCTGCCTTGCTGCGCTGCAGCATTTCGTCTCAGGCGCGGCGCTTCTCGCGTCCTTCGCGCCAAGGCGGCACCAGCGAGGGCGCGCCGAACGCAAAGCCCTGCATGCAGTCGATTCCGGCCGCCGCCAGCCAGGCCGCGTCGCGCGCGGTTTCGACGTTTTCGGCCACGGTGAACATGTCGAAATGCTGCGCGATGGCGATCAGCGCCGAGGCGAGAACCTGGTTGTCGGGGCTGTCGGCAATGCCGCGGATGAACTGTCCGTCGATCTTGAGAATGTCGAAATAGAACTCGCGCAGGTAGCGGAAGGCGGTATAGCCGGCACCGAAATCGTCCAGGGCGAAGGCGATGCCCTTGGCCTGCAGTTCGCGCATGAAGACGCAGACGAGGTCGGGCATCACCATGGCCGAGCTTTCGGTGATTTCCAGAATCAGCCGTTCGGCGATGGTGGCATCCCGCGCAAGGCCTTGTTCCAGGGTCTTCTTCCAGCGGGGATAGCCAATCGATCGGGCGGACATGTTGATCGCCAGGCGCAGTTCGGGTGCCTCTGCCAGCGCGATCAGCCCCATTTCCAAGGCAAGGCAATCGATTATTCGCCCAAGTTCCGTGGTTTCGATAGTCTCGATGAAATCGCGTGCGGGAATCACCCTGCCGGTGTGGTCGAGCACCCGGATCAGCCCCTCGTAAAAGGCGACCTGTCCGTGTTCAACGGCCTGCACGACCGGTTGGAACGCCAACAGAACATCGCGCCGTTCCACGGCCCGGTGTACCGTTTCGATGGTGTCACGGTCCCGCTGGGCGATGGCTGCCGATAGAGGACTTTCCTGGCCCGGGTCGAGAATCACGCTGGGGTCGATCTTGGCGTTCGGCATACGTTTTCTCCGCTTCGTCGGGCACCAAGTGCGGGCAAAGCCGTTAAGGCCGAATGAATGTTCGTATTTGGTTCCAATTTTCCATAGCTTGTAGGGAAAGGGCCAACCAACTGGGATGATGGGAGAAATCAGATGAGTGAGCGATGTGGGTGGTGTGGAAGCGATCCGGTTTACGTTGCGTACCATGATACCGAATGGGGCGTTCCCGAGCGTGACGGCCGGGCGCTTTACGAGAAGCTGATTCTCGACGGCTTCCAGGCCGGGCTCTCTTGGATCACGATCTTGAAGAAGCGAGAGGCGTTCCGGTCGGCCTTTGCCGGGTTCGACCCGCACTTCATTTCGGGATGGGGCGAGGCAGAGGTTTCGCGCCTGCTGGCCGATCCGGGAATCGTGCGCCACCGCGGCAAGATCGAGGCCGCGATCGGCAATGCCCGCGCGTGGGCCGAGATCGAGGCGCGCGAGGGGTTCGCCGAGTTCCTGTGGCGTCACGTGGATGGGCGACCGGTGCAGAACCGGTTTGCCACGCTCGATGAGGTGCCGGCCGAGACGTCGCTGTCACGCCGGGTTTCGAAGGAGTTGCGTGCGGCGGGGTTCCGGTTCTGCGGACCGACCATCACCTATGCCTTCATGCAGGCGGTCGGGATGGTTAACGATCATCTGGTGACCTGCCCGCGCCATGATGCGGTGGCGGCGCTGCGCTAGGGGACTTGCTGTGCTGCGGTGCCGTGGAAACGGGCGGTCGGGCCGGGCAGAGGGCGCAGCCGCCTAGTAGAAGCCGAGGCCGGACAGCGCGACATCCGCGGACTGGTCGCGCCCATAGGCGGCGATGCCGAGACTTTCGACAGCATCGGGGCGCGGTGTCACGCGCTGGAACCCGCCCTTGGGCTGGAACGCCGTGAACGGGATGCGGATGTCGCTCCAGTCGGCGGTGGTCTCGAACGGCGCCTGGTAGAATTGCCAGGGCATTTTCAGCCCGCGCGTGCGCAGGTGCACATAGTAGCGCTGGCCGTCGCCGCGCACCCGCAGCACGAGGCCCTGTGCCCCGGGCGGGATGTCGATGTCGCGGCGCATCTGGATGAAGCCGCCGCGGTTCGCGGTGCTGACCGTGCCCGAAAGCCGAAGGAGTCCCTGGCCCGCGTCTTCCGAGAAACCGGCGCGGCCCTCGGACACGCCGCCCATCACCCGGTCGCTGAGAAACGACCAGGCCTTGGCGGTGTCCCGGGTGATCGGCTCCATCTGTTCGGTCGCCTCCGCCGGCAGGGCAAGCGCCAGGATCAGCGCCGCCGCAAGCCTCATGACCCGTTCAAAAGCGCGGCCACGATGGCCCGGGCGCTTTCGCTGTCCCACTCGGCGTCGCCTTGCATTCGCGCGATCTCCTGCCCCTCGGCATTCAGGATCACCGTCACCGGCAGGCCCATCACGCCCATCCGCCGGGCGAGGGCCGAATCCGCGTCGCGCCATTTCGGAAGGTTGGCGATTTCGAGGTCCTCGAACAGCCGGTCGATCCCCTGGGGCGAGTTCCGCCCGGTGGCGATGGTGACCACCTTGAAGTCCTCGCCGCCGAATTCGTCTTGAAGCCGGTCGAGCGAAGGCATCTCGTGGCGGCAGGGCGGGCACCAAGTGGCCCAGAAGTTCACCACGACCCATTGCCCGAGATACTCGGAGAGTCCCCGGTCGAAGCCCTTTTCGTCGACAAGCACGACCTCGGGCACGGGTTTCGGATCGGCGTGGAAGTTCAGCTTCTTCATGCCGCCGTCGCGCAGCGCTTCCAGCGCGGCGGTATCCGCGTGGGCGGCGTTTGCACCGAACGCGAGGGCCGTGTAGAGGACGAGCGATCTGATGAACGACATGTTTCCCTCCGAAGGGCCCTTGCTCATGACCCAGGACCAATCCAATGCGATGTGGGGCGGCCGTTTTGCCGCCGGGCCGGACGCGATCATGGAGGCGATAAACGCCTCGATCGGGTTCGACAAGCGACTGGCCACACAAGACATCGCCGGTTCTCGGGCCCACGCCGCCATGCTGGCGGCGACAGGTATAATAACCGATACGGATGCCGAGGCCATCCGGGAAGGGCTGCTCACGGTCTTGTCAGAGATCGAGGGTGGCGCGTTCGCGTTCTCGACCGCGCTGGAAGACATCCACATGAACGTCGAGGCGCGGCTGAAAGAGGTGATCGGCGAACCGGCGGGCCGCCTGCATACCGCGCGGTCGCGCAACGATCAGGTGGCGACCGATTTCCGTCTGTGGGTGCGTGACCAGATCGACGCGGCAGTGGCGGGGCTCAGGGCGCTGATCGGCGCGCTGGTCGCCCAGGCCGAGGCGGGGGCCGACTGGGTGATGCCGGGCTTCACCCATTTGCAGACCGCGCAGCCGGTCACCTGGGGCCACCACATGATGGCCTATGTCGAAATGTTCGCCCGCGACATGGGCCGGCTCACCGACGCGCGGGCGCGGATGAACGAATGCCCGCTGGGGGCGGCGGCGCTGGCGGGGACGTCCTTTCCGATCGACCGGTCGATGACGGCCGAGGCGCTGGGGTTCGACCGGCCGATGGCCAATTCGCTGGACGCGGTCAGCGACCGGGATTTCGCGCTGGAATTCCTCGGTGCGGCCTCGATCTGCGCCATGCACCTGTCTCGTTTTGCCGAAGAACTGGTGATCTGGTCCTCGGCCCAGTTCCGGTTCGTGACGCTGTCGGATCGTTTTTCCACCGGCTCCTCGATCATGCCGCAGAAAAAGAATCCCGATGCCGCGGAATTGATCCGAGCCAAGATCGGGCGCATCTTCGGGGCGAACGTGGCGCTGATGACGGTGATGAAGGGGCTGCCCTTGGCCTATTCCAAGGACATGCAGGAGGACAAGGAACAGGTTTTCGACGCCGCCGACAACCTGATGCTGGCGCTGGCGGCGATGGAGGGCATGGTGCGCGACATGAGCGCGAACCGCCCCGCGCTCGAGGCTGCCGCCGCGAGCGGGTTTTCCACCGCGACCGACCTGGCCGACTGGCTTGTGCGCGAGTTGAACCTGCCTTTCCGAGAAGCGCATCACGTCACGGGCAGGCTGGTCGCCATGGCCGAGGCCAAGGGGTGCGACCTGCCGGACCTGTCGCTGGCCGACATGCAATCGGTCCACGCCGATATCCGGGCGGATGTCTTCGACGTGTTGGGGGTGCACAACTCGGTCGCCAGCCGTGTAAGCTATGGCGGCACCGCGCCCGAACAGGTGCGGGCGCAGGTCGCGCGGTGGAAGGAACGGCTGGGATGAAACGGATCGCCCTTGTGGCGGCGCTGGGGCTTGGGGGGTGCGGCGCGCCCTCGGGCGAGGTTGCCGTCAGCCCCGAGGGCGAGGCCGCGGCTGCCGTCACGTCGGGCGCTGTCACCGTGGCGGGCGGACCGGGCGGCGCGGCGGCCTCGGTCAAGGTCGTCGACACGGCCAGCACCGATGTTCGCGTCGGCACCGATGGAGCGGCCGTGTCGGTGCGGCCGGGTGGGTTGCCGGTGCGCGTGGGTCTGGGAACGGGAGGGATACGCCTTGGCTTCTAGAATGATGGTGGCGGGCGCTGTCGCTGCGGCTTTGGTCCTTTCGGGCTGCGGCGTGGATGGGCCGCCGGAACGGCCTGCCGGCACCCAGATGTCCGTCGGCGGTACCGTCGAGATCGGCGTGCGCGGAGGAGGAACCCGATGACGCCCCTGAGAATTATCTTCCTGGCGCTCGCGATCTGGGGCGCCATTCACCCGATGTACTATTTCCTCAGTTGGTTCTTCGCAAACGGCCAGGATTTCCAGGGCATGATCGACGCGTGGTATGTCAACGACAGCACCACCGGGCTGGTCTGGGACCTGACGATTTCCGCCATCGCGTTGACGGTGTGGATCCTGGCCGACAGTTTCAAGCGCCGTGACTGGCTGGGGCCGCTCGCGATCCTCGCGATCGGCATCGGTGTGTCCTGCGCGCTGCCGCTCTACCTTTTCCTGCGCTCGCGTCCCGCCAAGGCCGAGGCCGCCTGACCCACCCGGAGCCCCGATGGACCATTTCCTGTATCGTGACGGCGTCCTCTGCGCCGAGGACGTCCCCCTGCCCGAAATCGCGGCAAATGTCGGCACGCCATTCTATTGCTACTCGGTCGCCACCCTGACACGCCACTATCGGCTTTTTGATGAGGCGCTTCAGGGCACCGATCACCTGATCTGCTATGCGATGAAGGCGAATTCGAACCTCGCCGTGGTCAAGCTTATGGGGGACCTGGGCGCGGGGGTCGACGTGGTCTCGGGCGGCGAATACCGCAAGGCCAGGGCCGCGGGCATCCCGGGCGAACGCATCGTGTTCTCGGGCGTCGGCAAGACGCGCGAGGAGATGCGGCTTGCGCTGGAGGGCGGCATCCGCCAGTTCAACGTCGAATCCGAACCCGAGATGGCGGCGCTGAACGAGGTTGCGCTCTCGATGGGTACGGTCGCGCCGATCACCGTGCGGGTGAACCCCGATGTAGACGCCCAGACGCATGAGAAGATCGCGACCGGGAAAGCGGAGAACAAGTTCGGGATCCCGATCGCCAAGGCCCGCGCGGTTTATGCCCATGCCGCGACCCTGCCGGGGCTGCAGGTCGTGGGCATCGACGTGCATATCGGTAGTCAGCTGACCGCGCTTGAACCCTTCGAACTGGCCTACGCGAAGGTCGCGGAGTTGACGCAGGCGCTGCGCGCCGACGGGCATGAGATCACCCGGCTCGACCTGGGCGGCGGGCTGGGCATCCCCTACGAGCGGTCCAACGCCGCGCCGCCCCTGCCGCTGGAATACGGCGCGATGGTGCGGCGCGTGGTGGGCGATCTGGGCTGCGAGATCGAGATCGAGCCGGGCCGCCTGATCGCGGGTAACGCCGGAATCCTTGTGTCGCGGGTTATCTACGTGAAGGAGGGTGAGGGGCGGAACTTCCTGATTCTGGATGCCGCGATGAACGACCTCGTGCGGCCCGCAATGTATGCCGCCCATCACGATATCGTCCCCGTCATCGAGCCCGCGCCGGGCGTTGAACCGACCGCCTTCGATGTGGTCGGCCCTGTCTGCGAAAGCGGCGACACGTTCGCGAAGAGCCGGATGCTGCCACCGCTTTCCGGCGGGGATCTTGTCGCCTTCCGCTCGGCCGGGGCCTATGGCGCGGTGATGGCGTCGGAATACAATATGCGCCCCCTGATCCCCGAAGTTCTGGTCAGCGGCGATCACGTGGCCGTCATCCGGGCGCGGCCATCCTTTGACGAGATGATAAACCGCGATACCATTCCAGAGTGGCTTTGATCGGCACTGCCGTCGGTCCGCCACGGGATGGGAGCATGAACGACCGGACCCCGAGCGCCGAGACAGCCCTCAAGGAATTGCGCTGGCCACTGCGTTTGACGCGGGCCGGCATGGTGGCCGAGCGCCTTGCGCGCGCATTCTGGCCGTTTTTCAGCGTTTTGCTGATCGTGGCAGCGGTGCTGGCCTTCGGGGTCCACGAGTTGGTGCCGCGTGGCTGGGTTCTTGGTGGTCTCGGCGCGGCTGCAATCGGCATCGTCGCCGCTTTGGTTCTGGGGGTCCGCGCCTTCGACTGGCCCGGTCGGGCCGAGGCGCTGGACCGGTTGGACCGCACCTTGCCGGGCCGGCCCATTGCGGCGCTGGGCGATATCCAGGCGGTCGGGTCTGGCGATGCCGCCTCCGAGGCGGTCTGGCGTGCCCATGTCTCCCGGATGGCCGAGCGTGCCCGCGCCGCCAAGGCGGTCAAGCCCGACATGCGGGTCTCCGCGCGCGACCCTTACGCGCTGCGCTACGTGGCGCTGACGGCCTTTGCCGTCGCGCTGATCTTCGGCTCGTTTTGGCGGGCGGCAACGGTTACAGATGTGGCCGGTGCGGGGGGCGCGACGCTTGCGGCAGGGCCCTCCTGGGAAGGTTGGGTCGAACCCCCTGCCTACACGGCGAAGCCAAGCCTTTACCTCAACGACATCGAATCGGGGCCCTTGACCATTCCCCATGGCAGCCGACTGACCCTGCGTTTTTACGGTGAGGTGGGCGCGCTGGATGTGCGCGAAACCGTGTCGGGGCGCCCCATTCCGGAAACCGCGCCAGAGGGTGCGGACGCCATGGCGCAAAGCTTCGAGGCTGTCCATCCCGGCGAGTTGGCGATCGAGGGCCCCAATGGCCGCAGCTGGCAGATTGTCCTGACGCCGGACCGGAAGCCCGAAATCGCCCTGGACGGCCCGCTGTCGGTCGAGGCGAACGGCCAGATGAGCCAACCCTTCGTGGCAGAGGACGATTACGGCGTGGTGGCCGGCCGTGCGACGATCACGCTGGACGAGGGCGCGGTCGACCGCCGCTATGGTCTGGTCGCCGATCCGGATCCGCGCGAGCCGCTGGTTCTGGACCTGCCGATGACGATCACCGGCGACCGGCGCGATTTCGGTGAGACGCTGATCGAGAACCTGTCGGAGCATCCCTGGGCGGGGCTTCCGGTGCAAATCGTGCTGACCGCCGAGGACGCGCTGGGCCAGGAGGGTGAAAGCGCGGCCGAGGAGATGGTCCTGCCGGGTCGGCGGTTTTTCGATCCTCTGGCGCGCGCCGTGATCGAGCAGCGTCGCGATCTTCTCTGGACCCGTGAGAACGGCGCCCGGGTGGCGCGGCTCTTGCGTGCGGTCAGCTATCGGCCCGACGAGGTATTCCGCGACGAGAGTGCCTATCTGCAATTGCGTGTTGCGATCCGCCGGCTGGAGGCGGGTGTCAAGGCGGGGCTGACGCCCGAGACACAGGACGAAATCGCGCAGGCGCTGTGGGACATCGCCGTGCTGATCGAGGAGGGCGACCTGTCGGACGCCGCCGAACGCCTGCGCCGCGCGCAAGAGCGGCTGGCCGAGGCGATGCGGAACGGTGCCACCAACGAAGAAATCGCCGAGTTGATGCAGGAACTGCGCGAGGCGATGCAGGATTACATGCGCCAACTCGCCCAGCAGCAACAGCAGGATGGCCAGCAGCAGGCGCAGAACCAGCAGGACATGCAGGAAATCACCGGCGACCAGCTGGAACAAATGCTTGAGCGGCTGCAGCAACTGATGGAGGAAGGCCGCATGGCCGAAGCGCAGCAGCTTTTGGAGATGCTGCGCCAGATGATGGAGAACATGCAGATCACCCAGGGCCAGGGTGGCCAGCAATCGCCGGGCCAGCAGGCGATGGAGGGTTTGGCCGAGACGTTGCGCGAACAGCAGGGCCTCAGCGATGAGGCGTTCCGCAACCTTCAGGACCGGTTCAACCCCGGTCAGCAGGGGCAACAGGGCCAACAGGGTCAGCAGGGCCAACAAGGTCAGGGCAAGGGGCAGCAAGGTCAGCAATTCGGCCAGGGGCAAGGCCAAGGTCAGGGCCAAGGCCAGGGGCAGCAGCCTGGCCCCCAGGGGCGCGACGGCGATCTCGGACAGGAACTGGCCGATCGTCAGCGTGCGCTGCAGCGTGAATTGGAACGCCAGCAGCAAGGGCTGCCCGGTCTCGGCGGATCGCCCGAGGGCGAGGCCGCGCGCGACGCGCTGAACCGCGCGGGCCGTGCCATGGGCGAGGCCGAAGAGGCGCTGCGGGGCGATGATCTTGCCGGTGCGCTGGACAGCCAGGCTGAGGCGATGGAGGCCCTGCGCGAAGGCATGCGCAACCTGGGCGAGGCGCTTGCCCAGAACCAGCAGACGCCGGGCCAGCAGGGCGAGGGCATGGGCCAGGCCCAGGCCGGCGACCGTCGCGATCCGCTTGGCCGTGAGCAGGGCGCAATGGGCCGGGTCGGCACCGACGAACAGATGCTGCAGGGCGAAGATGTCTATGGTCGCGCGCGGGAGTTGCTGGACGAAATCCGCCGCCGCTCGGGAGAGCAGGAACGGCCCGATATCGAACTGGACTATTTGCGCCGGTTGCTTGACCGGTTTTGAGGCGACCTTCTGTACCTCGTTAGCCTCACGCAGAACGCGAGAGTGCCGTACCCTTTGGTGTTTTGATCCGAGGCAATGCTAACGGCCTTCGGGCGAGTTGATGGTTGCGTATCAAGGTCTTTTGAGTTTCCGGTTCCACTTGCTGGACGTGGGCCGGCGTGGGCGCGGATATCCCGAAAACCGTGGTCCGATCACCGGCTGTGGTGAGCGATCGTGTCCGGTGCAGTGCCGTCTATTGAAGGGTGGGCTCGCCGGCGGGGCCGTGCAATACGCACGGCCTGGGTTCGCGATGGATGCGTTACGCGCACTTGACGATGCGATTCTGCGCGCGACTAAAGATATCAAAGCGCTGGGAACCGACCTCGATAGCGGGCGTTGCGAATAGCGTCGGGCGGCGCTCAGGTGCCGTCGCCCTCGAGGGCCCGCGTCGCACCCTCCAATGCCTGCGGCACCGCCGTGTTCAACCAGACGCGGACCCCGTCGATGAAATCGGTATAGGCGGCCATCGGGCCTTCGAGCGTGGGATGAAGCCCGCCGATGTTCGGCGCAAGCAGGTAGAGCGCCAAGGCCACCGCCGCAAGAAGGACGACGATGCCGAAGCCCCGCCGGAACGCGCTGCGTTCCTGGGCGTCCTTTTCCTCGGCGGTGACGATGCTGTCGGCGCCGCGATCGGAACTGGCATTCAGGGTCGAGTTGATCTCTTCTATATCGGGCAGTACGTCACGCCGGGGCGTGGCGGTCGCAGCGGCGCTGGGGGCCGGTGCGACGTCGGCGGGTTCGCTTGGCACCATCGTTGCGCGATCGAGGCCGAGATCGGGTTGGCTTGAAAACGTCTCGGTGGTGGCTTCCTGTTCGCGGGCGCGCTGTTCGCGCTCGGCCTCTTCCTTCAGGATATTCAGAACCGACGCATCGAGTTCGCGCCGGGGTGTGGCCGGCGCGGAGGGCGCGGCTGGCCCCTCCTCATGCAGGTCATGATCCGCGCCGGAATCCCCGTCGATGTCGTCGTCGGCCCGTGGTTCCTCGTGCCAGCCGACAGTCTCGGGTTCGGGTGTGCGGGGCGCAGGCGCGGGCCCTTCCGCCGTGGCACCATTCGGGCGCTGGAACCACGTGTGGCCGCAATTGGAACACTGGACATCGCGCCCTTCATAGGGAATGACCGCATCATCCACCTCGTATTGGGCGTCGCAATTCGGGCATGTCAGTCGCATTCCGCACCCTGCCTCGACCCGCTTCCGGGCACGGGCCCTGCCTGTTGTTTTGCATATGTTGTATCAGTGCTGTGGAAAATTCAAAGCCTTTGAGGCTGCATCCGATTGAAACCGGGGCGGGCCTCGGGCAATACGGACCCGGTTGAGCGGCGGAGCGGCCTGGTGATCGAACTGGAAGATGTGTCCCACAGCTATGGCGGCGGCGAGCTTCTTTCCGGTATCTCGCTGAAGCTGGAGCCGGGGTCGTTCCATTTCCTGACGGGGCCGTCGGGGGCGGGTAAAACCACCCTGCTGAAGCTGTGTTATGCGGAACTGACACCCAGCCGGGGGCGGGTGCGCCTATTTGGCGCAGAGCTTGGCGGCATGGACCGGGACGCGGTCGCACGGACCCGGCGCCGGATCGGTGTCGTGCACCAGGATTGCCAGTTCCTCGACCACCTGCCGCTGTGCGAAAATGTCAGCCTCCCGCTGTTGGCGGCCGGTCGCGATATCGCGGCCGAAGCGACGAACCTCAAGGAACTCATGGCTTGGGTCGGGCTGGATGCACAGGCGGGTTCCTTGCCGCCGCAGCTTTCGGGCGGAGAACGCCAGCGTGCGGCGCTGGCCCGCGCGGTCATCATGGCCCCCGACGTGATCCTGGCGGACGAGCCCACGGGCAATGTCGACTGGGAAATGTCGCTGCGGATCCTGCAATTGCTGATCGAGCTCAACCGCATGGGCAAGGCGATCCTCGTTGCGACTCATGACCTGAACCTGATCCGCGCGGCGAAGGCCCATGTCGCGGCGCGGGTTCTGCGGATCAAGGGGCGGCAGCTCTTGCTTGCGGGGGCGGATTTGTGAAGCGTCTGCCCTCATTCAGTGCCGTCTTGGCGGGCGATCCGGGTGCGGATCGCATCGTCCCACCCTCGGGGTTTACTGCGAGGCTGACCCAGTTCACTGCAGCGGCCATGGCGTTCCTCGCGGTTTTCGCGCTGGCGCTGTCGCTGGCTTCGGCGCGGCTGGCCGACCGGTGGGGCGATGCCCTCGCGCGGACCGCGACGGTGCGCATCTCGGCCCCCGAGGCCCAGATGGCGGCACAGACAGATGCTGTGCTGGCGGTGCTGGAGACGACGCCAGGCGTCGCCTCGGCGCGGCTCATCCCGGACGACGAGCAACGCGCGCTGCTGGCCCCTTGGTTCGGCCCCGACCTGCCGGTCGAAACCCTGCCGCTGCCGCGTTTGGTCGAGGTGACGGAATCCGCCGGCGGCATGGATGCCGAGGCGCTGCGCCTGCGCCTGCTCGGCGAGGCCCCGGGCGCAGTTCTGGACGATCACACCCGCTGGCGCCGCCCGCTGGTCGAGGCGGCGGGGCGGTTGCGCCTTTTGGGCTGGCTTTCGATCGGGCTGATCGGCGCGGCGTTGGCGGCCATGGTCGCGCTGTCGGCCAATGCCGCGCTCGCTGCCAATGCGCGTGTGATCGAGGTGCTGCGCCTGGTCGGGGCGCGCGACAGCTTTATCGCGCGGGCCTTCGTGCGCCGATTTACCCGCCGCGCGCTGGAAGGCGCGGCCATCGGCACCGCCGCGGGCACGGTGGCGATAGCGTTCCTGCCGGAAGGCGGGGCAGGGACTGGCGTTCTTGCCGGGCTGGGCTTTCAGGGGTTTGACTGGCTGTTGCCGCTTGTCCTGCCACCTATCGCGGCGGCCGTGGCCTTTGGGGCCACGCGCCTGACAGCGATGCGTGTGTTGAAAGGGATCACGTAAGATGCGTTACACCGTCCAGTATCTGCGCTCGCTTTTCTTCGTCGGGCAGATGTACCTGGCGATGCCCGTCTTTGCGCTGATCTACACGATCCCCGCGTTGCTCTCGCGGGCCTGGGCGTTTCACGCGGTCCATCACTATTCGCGCTGGGTGCGCTGGACCGCGCGCTGGATGGTTGGCTTGCGCTCCGAGGTGCGGGGCACGCCGCCATCGGGCGAGGTGCTGATCGCCTCCAAGCACCAGTCCTTCTTCGACATCATCATCCTGGTCAGCGTGGTGCCGCGGCCGCGGTTCATCAT
>JBNGDM010000065.1:0-13136 GCA_049975105.1 Rhodovulum sp.
AGCTGGTAGATGTCCTCGATGGTGAGGCCTTTGAAATAGACGTAGTTCGACAGGAGCGCGCGGGCGCGGTCCTCGGTCATCTCGGCAACGAAGGCCCCGCCGCCGGGGCCGGTGCGGGTGCGGACGAGACCCTGCGCCTCCAGTATCCGCATGGCTTCGCGGACGGTGCCCTTCGACCGCTGGAAGCGGGCGATCATTTCGGCCTCTCCGGGCAGGCGGTCGCCCGATTGCAGGCCCTGTTCCATCACCCAGGTCTTGATCGCCTCGGCCACCTGAACGGGGCGGCTTTGGCGCGGGTCAGTCGTCGAGCGGGTGGTGGCAGGCGGCAAACGGGTCCTCTCCCTTTTGCTCCAGCTTCGGTTCCTTTTCGCGGCAAAGCTCCGTCGCGCGGGGACAGCGGGCCGCGAAGGCACAGCCGGGGGGCGGGTTCAGGGGATCGGGAAGCTCGGTCTCGCGGCCCTCGGGCGCAGTCAGGGGGCGGCCCACGACGGGGGCGGAATTGGCCAGAAGCCGGGTGTATGGATGCTTGGGCGCGTTGAAGATGCGCTCTGCCCGGCCGAGTTCCACCAGTGCGCCGAAATAGAGCACCGCGATGCGGTCGGACACCGCCTCCACCACCGCCAGATCGTGCGTGATGAAGAGGTAGGTGAGGCCGAATTCCTGTTTGAGATCGGCCAGGAGGTTCAGAACCTGCGCCTGCACCGACACGTCGAGGGCGGAAACCGGTTCGTCGAGGATCAGGATGCGGGCGTTGGCGGCGAGCGCTCGGGCGATGCCGATCCGCTGCGCCTGTCCGCCGGAAAACTCGTGCGGGTAACGGTCGAGAAATTCCTCGCGCAGGTTCACCGCGGCGAAGATTTCCGAGATACGGGCGGCGCGCCGGGCCTTGTCCATGCCATGCAGGCGGGTCAGCGGCACCTCGATGATCTGGCGGATGGTCTTGCGCGGGTTGAGCGACGAAATCGGGTCCTGGAAGACATACTGGATGCACTTGCCGAAATCTGCGGGGTCGGCGTTGTCGAGTGCCTTGCCCTCGATCTCGATGGTTCCGGTGGTGGGCGGCAACAGCCCCACCAGCATCCGTGCAAGCGTGGACTTGCCGCAGCCGGATTCTCCGACGATGCCGAGGGTTTCGCCCTGCTGGACCTGCAAATTCACGGGGCGCACGGCGCGCACCAGCGCCTTGGGGCTACCGAAAAGTGGTTTGCCGACAGGGAAGGTCTTGGACAGTTTGTCGAGTTTGAGGGCGAGGGTCATGTGATCGGCTCCTCGGGATAGAGGCAGCGCACGGCGCGGTCGCCTGCGCGGTCGAGCGTGATTTCGCCCTGTTTGCAGTCGTCGCGCTCCTTGGTGCAGCGTGGGGCGAAGGCGCAGCCGGGGGGCAGTTGGTCGACGGCGGGCGGCAGGCCCGGGATCGCCTCCAGCCGGCGGCGCCCCTCGCCCAGTTCGGGCACGCAGGCGATCAGGCGGCTGGTATAGGGATGGGCGGGCGCGTCGAGGATCACGCGCGTCGGCCCCTCCTCGACGATCCGGCCCGCATACATCACCGCCACCCGGTCGCACAGCTGCGCCACCACGCCAAAATCATGGGTGATGAAGATGATGGCAAGGCCGCGTTCCCGGCGCAGGTCGTCCAGCAGCGAGAGGATCTGCGCCTGCACGGTGACGTCCAGCGCGGTGGTGGGTTCATCCGCGATGATCAGGTCGGGATCGTTGGCCAGCGCCATCGCGATGCCAACCCGCTGGCGCATGCCCCCCGACAGCTCGTGCGGGAAGTTCTTCGCGCGGCTTTCGGCGTTCGGGATGCGGACGGATTTGAGGAGTTGGACGGCGCGAGCCTCGGCCTCCTTCCTGGGCACGTCATGGTGGACCTTGATCGCCTCCACCAGCTGATCGCCCACGCGGTAGAGCGGATGGAGCGTCGCCAGAGGGTCCTGGAAGATATAGGCCACGCGGTCACCGCGCAGGGCACGCAGCCGCCGGTAGGGCGTGTCGATCAGGTCCTCGCCGTTGTAATGGACCGCCCCCCCGGTGATGACGCCGGGCGGCGAGGCGACCAGCCCCATGATACTCAAGGCCGTAACGGATTTGCCGGACCCGCTTTCCCCGATGATGCCGAGGCATTCGCCCGGGGCGACAGACAGGCTGACCTTGTTGACCGCGCGATAGGTTCGGGGGCCGACATGGAACTGGGTCTCGAGGTCCGTGAGCGTCAGGAGGCCGTCGCCCGCTTGCGCGGACACGTGGTCGCGCTTGACCAGCGTGGCGGGCATCGGCCGGGTCAGCGCCCCCGATTTCAGCCGCGGATCGAGCGCATCCCTGACCCCGTCGCCCAGCAGGTTGATGCCCATCACGATCACGAAGATCATCGCGCCCGGCACGATCGAGGTATGCGGGTTGGTGATGAGCGCCCCCCGCCCCTCGCCCAGCATGGAGCCCAGATCGGCCACCGGCGGCTGGCTGCCGAGACCGAGGAACGAGAGGCCCGCGGTTTCCAGGATCATCCAGCCGATGGTGGTGGACATGGCGATCACGATGACGGGGACGACATTTGGCAGGATCTCGGTCAGGATGATCCGCCAATGGCCCTTGCCCGCGAGTTTCGCGGCATCCACGAATTCCTTGTTCGCGATTCCCACGGTGATGCCGCGGATGTTGCGCGCGAAGAACGGCACATTGACCGCCGCGACCGCGATCAGCGCGTTCATGAGGCCGGGGCCCAGCGCCGCGACGATGGCCAGCGCGAGCAGGATATAGGGAAACGCCATCAGCATATCGACGCCACGCATGATGACGTTGTCGATGCGCCCCCCGAAATAGCCCGCGATGATGCCCACCGCGGCCCCCAGAACGGCCGCGATGATCGCCGCCGAGGCGCCCACCGCGAGGCTGAGCCGCGTGCCCCAGAGAAGCCGGCTCAGCAGATCGCGCCCGAGGTGATCGGTGCCCAGCAGGTGACCTTCGGAAAACGGCGGGATGAAGCGCTGGCCGGTATCGGTGACGTTCGGCGGCTGGAGCGGCAGGATCGGCGTGATCAGCGCAAGGATCACCACGGCCAGCAACGCGACGCCGCCCATCGCGGCCAGCCGGTTGCGGATCAACAGCTTCAGGAACCCGGTCATGTCTTGATCCTCGGGTCCAAGAGGCTTTGCGCCACGTCCACCACGATGTTGAAAAAGACGTAACAGGCCGCCACGAACACGACGCCGCCCTGCACCAGCAGGATGTCGCGTTTCAGGATCGCATCGACCAGCATCCGGCCCACGCCGGGCCACTGGAACACTATCTCGATATACACCGCGCCCGAGAGCACGAACCCCGCCTGGATACCCAACACGGGAATGATCGAGACCATCGCGGCACGCAGCGCATGGCCCCAGATCACGCGGCGCTCCGGCACGCCCTTGGCCCGCGCGGTGCGGATGAAATCCTGCCGCAGAACCTCCAGCATGGCCGAGCGTGACAGCCGCGCGATCACGCCCGTGGCCACCACGGCCAAGGCCAGCGCAGGCATGGTCAGATGCTTGATCAGGTCGGGAAAATCCCCGCCGCCATAGATCGCATACATCCCCGAGACCGGCAGCCATTTCAGGTTCACCGCGAAGAGCAGGATCATCATCATGCCGAGGAAGAAGGACGGGATCGAAATGCCCAGCAGAACAGCGAAGGTGATCGCCTTGTCGACGGCCCCGTATTGCCGCGCCGCCGAAATCGCGCCGGCCAGCACGCCGAGGATCGCACACAGGACAAACGCCGTGCCCGCCAGGATCAGCGTGGCGTTTAAGCGTTCCAACACCTCGTCCAGCACTGGCCGGTTCAGCGCGAAGGACCGCCCGAAATCGCCCTGCAGCATGTTGCCGAGCCAGATGAAATACCGTTGCACCGCTGGCTTATCGAGCCCTAGGTCCCGGTTCAGCTTTTCCACGTTCTCGGGCGTCGCGTAACTGCCCAGAATCGCGGTCGCGGGATCGCCGGGGATCAGCGCCATGATCGCGAAAACGATCACCGTGATCCCCAAGAGCACCGGGATCGCCGAGATCAGCCTTTTCAGGATATAGCCGCCCATGCGTCCCTCCCTCCATCCGGCCTGGTCTTTTTCTTGGCGCAAATACTCACCGGGCCAACGGCCCGTTCCGCCAGCGGCGGAAAGGCCGGGGCCTGCCCGCGCAGGCCCCGGCCCCCGTCCGGCTCAGTTCTTGACCACGTCCTTCAACAGCAGGAAGAACGAGGGCTCGAGCGCGAAATTCTCGACCCGGTCATTGGTCACCGCGTTCTGTTTCCAGTTGGCGACGAAGACCCAGGGCGCGTCCTCGTGCACGATCTCCTGCATCTCCTTGTAAAGCTGCGCGCGCTCTTCCTGGTCGGTCGACACCCGCGCCGCGTCGAGCAGCTCATCGACCTTGGGATTCGAGTAATAGCCGGAGTTGAAGCCGCCCTTGTCGGGCCAGGCCTCGGTCCGCAGGGCGAGATAGGGCAGCGTGTCGGGGTCGTTCGTCATCCAGGCCATCTCGGCCATGTCGGCCTTTCCCTCGAGCCCCGGGTTCACCTGCCCAAGGAAGGTGTTCCACTCGTAGGTCTCGATCTTGACGTCGAAGCCCACGGCCTCCAGGTCCGCCTGGATCGCGGTGCCCATCGCCACCGGGTCCAGCATCCCCGAGCCTCCCTCGGTCACGTAGAAGGTCAGTTCCGCCCCCTCGGCGCCCGCTGCGGCGATCAACTCTTTCGCCTTGTCGGGATCATAGGGATAGGGTTCCAGATCCTCGTTATAGGCCCAGGAGAAGGCCGGCGGGGTCGGGCCGGCAGCGACCTCAGCGGTGCCCTCCAGCACGTTGTCGACCAGCGCGGTCTTGTTCACGGCGTAATTAGCGGCCTGACGCACGGCCTTGTCGGCGAAGGGGCCTTCCTTCGCGTTCAGGATCAGGAACCACAGGTGGGGGCCCGCCTGTTCGGACAGGGTGAATCCTTCACCCTGGAACTGGCTGAGGGCCACGGGGGGCACCTCGACCATCAGGTCGATGCCGCCGGCCAGCATCTCGGCGGTGCGGGTGTTGGCGTCCGTGATGGGCCGGTAGACCACGGCCTGCAACTCGGGCGCGCCGTCCCAGTAATCGGGGTTGGCCTCGACCACTACCGCCTCGTTCGAACGCCATTCGACGAATTTGAACGGTCCGGTGCCGGACGGGTTGCGCCCGAAATCGGCGCCGTGCTGTTCCACCGCCGCGGGCGACACGATCAGACCGGTGGGATAGGCGAGGTTCGAGAGGAACGGCGCATAGGGCTGGCTGAGGGTGAATTTCACCGTCAGCGGATCGACCGCCTCGACCGACTCCACCGAGGAGAAGAAGAAGGCCAGCGGGAACGGGCCGGTGTCATGGAACGGGTGATTCTCGTCCAGCATCCGGTCGAAGTTGAACTTCACCGCCTCAGCGTTGAAATCGCTGCCGTCGTGAAATTTGACGCCCTCGCGGAGGGTGAAGGTATAGACGGTGCCGTCCTCGGAAATCTCCCAGTCCGTGGCGAGCGCGGGTTCGACCTCCAGCGTGCCGGACTTGTAACGCACCAGCCCGTCATAGACGTTCATCAGGATGCGGAAATCGTTCACGGCGGTGACCGCCGCCGGATCGAGCGCCTTGGGCTCGGCGATCTGGCCCACGACCAGCACGCCAGGCGGGGTCTGGGCCGCCGAGGGCATGGCCATCCCCAGAGCAAGTGCCGCCCCCGCGCCGACGACGAAAAGGCCGCGGCGAGTCGATTCGAGCAGTGCCATGTCTTACCTCTCTGATGAACAAATTGTTTCTCGATTCCGACAAACGGTAGCATGGCGAATTGTGGCGGTCGAATTTTTCATTATAAATTCCCATCTCTTGGGCATGGGAGGTCCGGATGACCTATACGATCCTGGCAATCGACGAGAAGACCGGGCGACTGGGCGGGGCGGCGGCTACTGGCAGCCTTTGCGTCGGAGGATGGGTGCTGCGCGGCGATCCGAGGTCGGGCATGTCCGCGTCTCAGGGCACCGCGCCCTCCACGCTCTGGGGGGAGCGCGTGCTGAACCTGATGCGCGAAGGGCACCCGGCAGACGGTGCCGTTGCGGAAACCGTGGTACCGGATTCAGGGCGTGATTTTAGGCAGTTGGCTGCACTTGACCCGACAGGCGCCACCGCAGCCTTCACCGGGACCCGCAGCGTACCGGCCTGCGGACATCGCAACGCGCCTGGTGCTATCGTCGCGGGGAACATGCTGGAATCCGAAGCGGTGCTTGTAGCCGCTTTAGACGCATTCTTGTCGACCCACGGGGATTTCACCGACCGCCTGATGGCGGCGTTGTTCGCCGGAGAACGGGCGGGATCGGACAGCCGTGGCTTATTGTCGGCCGCGCTATTGGTCGTCGGCCATGACATAGCACCGATCAGTTTGCGCGTGGATTACAGCGAAACCCCGCTAAACTCGCTATCCGAACTTCTTGTCCGGACCCACACAGCCCCCTATTCTGAGTGGGTTCGCGGGGTGCCCACGCTTGCGGAGCCGAACCGCGCCGAAGGTTGAATATTATTGAGTGAGTGACGATTTTCATTAGGCCGGGGCGCGGTGGCCCGGCGCGGAGTAAGATTTTACCATGGTGCAGCCCACAGCCGCAGTCATTACGTGCAACGGTTCCGCCGGGCCCGAGGACGACCCCGATGGCCTGACCGAATTCGCGCTTGAAACGTTGCTGTCCAATCCCGAGGGATGGCGTCGATTCGCACGTGACGCGGCGGCGCGCTGGTCGACCTCGCCGCCGCTGGCCATCGTTTTCGCCCTTGTGAACGCCTCGGCCCAGATTGAAGCTATCTTTGCCGACGGCAGCCCGGCGCGCAGCGCGGCCCAGCACGGGTTTCGCATCGCCGGGTTGATTTCGGCCGACCTATACGCGATGGATACACTGGGCCTGCCGCGCGCCCAGGCAGCCGACCTGACAGCCTATTGGCGCGCGCACGACGAGTATTTCCTGACGCTCTGAGACGCCAGACCGGCCCAGCGCCCGCGCTTGCCAAGCCCCGCCGCGACGTGCCACCAATGCACCATCCCCCGCGACAGGCGGCCAGAGTGATCCCGTGCCCCGCACCCAGACCAAACACCTAGTCCCTCAGCATCAGGACAACGCCGCCCTGCCCCAGCTCAGCCAGGGACGCAACCCAGGCAAACCCCTCGATATGGGTTGGGTGCGCGCGCAGCGCGTGAACCGGTCCGCCGCCGAACGGCGCAGCGCCACCCTGCCCGGACGCCGCTCGGTCAAGGGCGACCACCAGGTTGCCTGGTTGCTCAATGCGGTTTCGATGATCGACCTCACCACGCTGGCGGGTGATGACACCCCGGGCCGGGTGGCGCGCCTTTGCGCCAAGGCGCGTCACCCGGTTCGGCGCGATCTGTTGGACGCGCTGGGGGTGGCGAAGCTGACCACAGGCGCGGTCTGCGTCTATCACGAGATGATCGCGTCCGCGGTCGCCGCCCTGCACGGCACGGGCATTCCCGTCGCCGCCGTCTCTACCGGCTTTCCAGCGGGGCTGTCGCCCTTTGCAACGCGCCTAGCCGAGATCGAAGCCTCCGTCGCGGCGGGCGCCCGGGAGATCGACGTCGTGATCTCGCGACGACATGTGCTGACCGGGGATTGGGCCGCGCTTTATCACGAAGTCTGTGCGTTCCGGCAGGCCTGCGGACCCGCGCATCTTAAGACGATCCTTGCCACGGGCGAGCTGGGAACCCTGACGAACGTCGCCCGCGCGAGCCTCGTCTGCATGATGGCCGGCGCCGATTTCATCAAGACCTCGACCGGCAAGGAGCCTGTGAACGCCACTCTTCCCGTCGGTCTGACGATGGTCCGCGCAATCCGGGAATACCATGCCGCGACGGGTCACCAGGTCGGTTTCAAACCCGCAGGCGGGATTTCCAAGGCGAAGGACGCTTTGGTCTGGCTGTCGCTGATCAAGGAAGAACTCGGCGACCGATGGCTGCAACCGGACCTGTTCCGCTTCGGCGCCTCTTCGCTTCTTGGCGATATCGAGCGCCAGATCGAACACCACGTCACCGGCGCTTACTCCGCCGACTGGCGCCACCCGATGGGATAGCCACATGACCGTTTCCGACCTTATGGAGAGCATGGACTACGGCACCGCCTCCGAAAGCCCGGCACAAGCCCTGGCGTGGCTGGTGGACCGGGGTGACCGGTTCGGTCATTTCATCGAAGGCAGGTTCACCCCCCCCGGCGAGGGGTTCGAGGCGAGGAACCCAGCGACCGGCGAGGTGCTGGCGACGCTGACACAAGCCACCGACCAGGACTTGGACGCCGCGGTGGCAGCGGCCCGAAAGGCACAACCGTCATGGGCCGCGCTGCCGGGCCATTCCCGGGCGCGACACCTTTATGGCCTCGCCCGGCTGATTCAGAAACAGGCACGCCTGATCGCGGTTCTGGAGACGCTGGACAACGGCAAGCCGCTCCGGGAAAGCCGCGACATCGACGTGCCCTTGGCCGCACGGCATTTCTATTATCACGCAGGTCTCGCGCAGCTTCTGAAAAGGGAATTGCCAGACCATTCGCCCCTTGGCGTATGCGGCCAGATCATCCCTTGGAATTTTCCGTTCCTGATGCTCGCCTGGAAGATTGCGCCGGCACTGGCAGCGGGAAATGCGGTGGTCCTGAAACCCGCGGAACAGACATCGCTGACGGCCCTGCTGTTCGCGGAGCTGACGCGCGAGGCGGGGTTGCCCGCGGGCGTCGTCAACATCGTGACCGGAGACGGCACGGTGGGCGAAAGGATCGTCAGCCACCCCGGCATCGACAAGATCGCCTTCACCGGCTCGACCGAGGTGGGACGCAAGATCCGCGAAGCGACGGCAGGCAGCAGAAAGGCGCTATCACTCGAACTGGGCGGCAAGTCACCCTACATCGTCTTTGATGACGCTGATCTCGACTCGGCTGTCGAGGGGCTGGTGGACGCGATATGGTTCAACCAAGGGCAAGTCTGCTGCGCCGGATCGCGCCTGATCGTGCAGGAGGGTATCGCAGACACCTTCCACGACCGGCTTAAGACGCGGATGGCCGGTCTGCGCATGGGCGATCCGCTCGACAAGTGTATCGACATCGGCGCGATCATAGATGAAGCGCAGCGATCCCGGATCGAGGCGTTGGTCGCAGCGGGGTTAGCGGAGGGCGAGATGTTCCAGCCCGACTGTGCGCTGCCTGACAAGGGTTGTTTCTACCCACCGACGCTGATCACGGGCCTGTCCCCCGCCTCGCCCCTCATGCAAGAGGAAATCTTCGGTCCGGTCCTTGTATCCACGACCTTCCGCACCCCAGCTGAAGCCGTGCAACTGGCCAACGATACGCGATACGGCCTGGCCGCCAGCGTCTGGAGCGAGACCATCGGCATGGCACTCGACGTGGCCCCAAGGCTGGCGGCCGGGGTAATCTGGGTCAATGGCTCCAACATGTTCGACGCGGCGGCAGAGTTTGGCGGCCTGCGCGAAAGCGGCTTCGGGCGCGAGGGCGGCTGGGAAGGTCTGATGGAGTACCTACGGCCCGCCGGTACGCCGAAGCCCCTGGAACCGCTAGTGCCGCCGGCCAGGGCAAACGAACCCGCGCCGGCCGACCCGCTCGACCGCACCGCGAAACTTTATATCGGCGGCAAGCAGACCCGTCCCGATGGCGGCTATACCCGCGCCGTTTATGGCGCGCAGGGGCGCATCGCCGGCCATGTTGGCCTCGGCAACCGCAAGGACATTCGTAACGCCGTCGAAGCCGCGCGCAAAGCACAGATACCGTGGGCGGAGACAAGCGCCCACACCCGCGCGCAAATCATCTATTATATCGCCGAGAACCTGTCGGCGCGGGCAGAATGGTTCGCGGGCCGGCTGCTTGCGATCACCGGCGCACAGAATGCCATGGTCGAGGTCGAGGCGAGCATCGACCGCCTCTTCACCTGGGCGGCTTGGGCCGACAAGTACGCGGGCGAGATCAAGGCGGTGCCGATCCGCGGCACAGCGCTCGCAATGAACAGACCGGTCGGCGTGATCGGTGCGCTATGCCCGGACGACTCGCCGCTGTTGGGCCTCGTTTCGGTCATGGCACCCGCCATCGCTATGGGAAATACTGTCGTAATTGTGCCGTCCGAACCGTTCCCACTGGCTGCAACCGATTTCTACCAAGTGCTCGACACTTCGGACCTGCCGGGGGGCGTCGTGAACATGGTAACCGGCGCCCATTCAACCCTGGCCGGTCCACTGGCATCGCACATGGACGTAGACGCGATTTGGTCGTTTTCGTCCTCGGACGCCTCGGGGACTATCGAGCGCGCTGCCGCTGGCAACCTGAAGCGGACCTGGGTGAACTACGGAAACATCCGCGACTGGATGGGCGACGAAGGCGAAGGCCGCGCTTTCCTTCGCGCGGCCACCGAGGTCAAGACGGTCTGGATCCCTTGGGGAGCGTGAGCCCTAGCGCCTGCGTCCACCGAAAATACGCCGCCAGAAGCCCTCTGCGCGATCATCCACGCTATCGATGAACTCGCTCGCATCCTCAATCAGCGGTTCGATCCGGTTTTCCTTGAACCGCGCGATCATCCGCCAGATCCACAGCGCGATCAGGCCGAGGATCGTAAGCAGGACGATGTTGAACCAGGGAATGATCCGCTCATCCACGCTTTCAGCCGGTCGCACCGCCACCGCATTCGGATAAATCGAGAGATACTCGTTGCGCCAGCCATAGTGCGTGATCACGACCCATTGCGGAGCGTCCTTGGTCGACACCAGATCACGCGCTTGGGCCTGAAGGTTAGACGTGTCTACCTTGAAATACGGCGGCCAGCCCCAACCGGTATCCTCGTTGCGATAGACGATAGGCTTTCCATTCGGCCGGAACGCCTCGATGAAATGGACATCGCGTCCGCCCATACCTTCGCTCGTGCCCGGAGCGGGGTCGGACCAGAAGATCGAATTGTCGCCGAAGTCGATTCGCCGGATTTCCGTGTTGGTAATCCGCACGATGTCATGCTGTGGCAGTGTGTAGTGGAAGAAGGAAAAGACCAGGGCGGCGAGCACCGCCATAAAGGTCCATTTGACGTAAACCATCGCAGCCTCACGTGTAATTGACGATGTAGACGATCGTCGCGACGACGATCATCGGAATGACGTAGACCCCGAGGATGAGCTTGCGCCGCAGCGAGCCATCGTACTCCTCCAGCCCATCGCGGATGAAGGCCTCGCGGTCACCCTCGCGGATTTCCTCGTCCCATTCACGCTCCAGCCTCTCGCGCCGCACCGCGCGCGAATAAAGCGAGACGCAAACATAAACCACCGTCAGCACCACTATGCCGAGCAAAAGAAATCGCAGCAGCGCGATCATCGGGCGCCCCTCGGGCCGGCGGGGTCGGGCGTGCGGATCATGGTGCCTCGGGTCAGCCGCTTGCCGTCAGATATAGGGGGCAAGCGTGGTTTTTGCACCCTGCCCCAACGCCGCGGCGCAATTGCTGCAACCTTGGGCGCGCGCTAATCTGCGAACGATGGACGAAGAGACATGGAATCGGCTGGAAACGGCCATCGCCGCGCGACGCGACGCCCTTGTGGAGCTAACGCAGGACCTGATCCGTATCCCAACGCTGAACCCACCGGGGCAACATTACCGGGAAATCTGCGATTATCTCGCCACTCGCCTGGCTGAACGCGGGTTCAGCGTCGAACTGATTCGTGCGACTGGCGCGCCCGCGGACAGCGACATGTATCCCCGCTGGAACCTTGTTGCCCGCCACGATGGAACACGCCCGGGCGATTGTGTGCATTTCAACGGCCACCACGACGTGGTCGAGGTCGGCCATGGCTGGAGCGTCGATCCATTTGGCGGGGCGGTGAAGGACGGGCGGGTCTACGGGCGCGGGGCCTGCGACATGAAAGGTGGCATCGCGGCCGCAGTGATCGCCGCCGAGACTTTCGTGGAGTTCTGCCCGGACTACGCGGGCGCGGTCGAGATCAGCGCCACCGCAGACGAGGAATCCGGCGGCTATGGCGGCGTGGCCTATCTGGCCGAGCGGGGCTGGTTCGATCCCGCGCGCGTGCAGCATGTGGTTATTCCCGAACCGCTCAACAAGGACCGGATCTGTTTAGGCCATCGCGGCGTCTGGTGGGCCGAGATCGAAACGAAGGGGCGGATCGCGCATGGCTCGATGCCGTTTCTGGGCGATTGCGCCGTGCGCCACATGGGCGCGGTGCTGGCTGAGATGGAGGCGACGCTGTTTCCGCTGCTCGCGGGCAAGCGCACCGAGATGCCTGTGGTGCCCGAGGGCGCGCGGAATTCCACGTTGAACATCAATGCGATCCACGGCGGAGAGCCTGAGCAGGCGCAGGGGTACACCGGCTTGCCCGCGCCCTGTGTACCCGACCGCTGCCGCATCACCATCGACCGGCGGTTCCTGGTCGAAGAGGACATCGCCGAGGTGAAGGCCGAGGTTCACGCGATGATGGAGCGGGTCAAGGCGCAGCGGCCTGGGTTCGACTATGAAATCCGGGAACTTTTCGAGGTACTGCCCACGATGGCCGAGCGCGATGCGCCGGTGGTACGCACGGTGGCCAGCGCGATCGAGCGGGTCTTGGGCCGCCAACCCGATTTCGTGGTCTCGCCGGGGACCTATGACCAGAAACATATCGACCGGATCGGGCGGCTGAAGAACTGCATCGCCTACGGGCCGGGGATCCTGGACCTCGCGCATCAGCCCGACGAGTGGGTCGGCATCGACGACATGGTGGATTCGGCGCGGGTCATGGCGCTGACGCTGGGAGAGCTGCTGGTTCGGTGAGCAGAGAGCCACGCCCGACCCAGGGTGGACGCACATTCGGTCCGATGTCGACGATTCATCTCGCAAGCCACGAAAGAAGACCGAGTGAAGAGCACCATCGCCGATGGGCCCAGCCGGGGGAGTGTCGTGTGCGGCGCGGGCGGAACGCCCGGACCCAGTTGCTGGGTAGGATGCAGAAGGAATCCTCAGCGCGGGGCGAGAGCCACGTTGTCGATGAGGCGAACGCCATCGAGATGCGCGGCGACCAGAAGGCGCGCGTGTTCTGTCAGGACCTCAAGTGGCATCAGGCTCGCCGCAGAGCGCAGCTCCAGATAC
>JBNGDM010000066.1:0-13013 GCA_049975105.1 Rhodovulum sp.
TAAAGCGGGAAATACATGTGCCCGCCGAAATCCCAGTCGGCATGGATGATGAACATCGCCGCCGCCCCGTCGCCGAACAGCGTGATGTCGAAGGACGTGCCATTGGCGTTGACCGTCGCCGCCTCGCACCAGTCCTGCCCGGTCACGGTGTTGCGCACGTAAGAGACATGCCAGGCGCCCTGCTGGAACAGCACCCGTTCATCGAACTGCGCCCGGACCGGCGTGGCCAGCAACAGGATGGCAAGAATGGCGGACATGAACCGTGCAAGCATCGCAACCTCCCCGGGCAGAACCCCGCGGCCCGCCCTTCCCCGGATCGCCAGGGGACGCCGCCCGCGCGACCCGGCCCCCTGACCCCCACCTGCAGGATGGCCGATCCGGCGCGGCGGTCATTGATTGGCGTCAAGGGGGGCAGCGGGCGGACAAGGCCGCGTAGGGTGGGTGAACCCCACCGGCGCCCGCGGAGCGACGGGGGCAAGGCGGTGGGTTGGCACCCACCCTACGCTTGCTTGTCAGATTGTTCAGGCAATAGCTTGTCGTGTGGATATCTCTTTTCCCAAGTCTCGACCAAGAATAACGCAAGTGTTGTGGCCGAACTTACTGCTAGACGAGCGATGCGGGGATCAAGCCTTCGGAACCCGCGTTCTCGCCCGTGCGCGGTTCCTGTATGAGTTCTAAGTGCGCCGATTCCGGCAATGCAGTTTGAAAGCGCGCTAAGAATGGATCTCACGTCGGCTTGAATTTCTGTTTCGGGAATATCTTTGCTTGGTGACAAACCAAGTGGCTCCCTTACTTCCTTGTATAACGACTTGATATCCAAAGATCTTGGCGGTTTCATGCCTCGTGCCACAAGAATTGAGCGACAAACGCTTTCCAACATCGAGCAAGCTGCCGTTACTGCGGCTTCGGGGTCGCGCTCCAAATTCTCAAAGGCTCTTTGGAATTCACGTTCGACGGTATCAAGGGTCCACTCAGCGCTGACGCGCTGCAAATGTGGTGCTGCAGAGTGGCTGGGGAGTGCGGCGAGTTCTGATATAAGCTTCTCAAAGGGGAGGTCTTCTAGAGCGGCCGATTCTTGAAGCGCAGAGACATACTCTGGTGAGCTGGTCCAAACGTCGGAATTCATCTGGTATGTGGCCGTTTCAATGTGCTCATCGCGCTCATGATTCCTTCTTTTCCACAAGAGCCGTAGTAATTCGATCACTAGGTGAGGCGGCGAGACTGAAATGAATGCTAATAGTCTATTGAACTTCGATGTGCCTTTTTCGCTGAAGGCGTCTGCATAAATATTTACTTCGAAGTGATCCTCGAAAAATTCTTTGAATGCCCTGTTGCTGAAGTCCAAAACATAACCTGGCTCCGGGGAGAACCATTTTCGAATTTGCTCTATCTGATAATGCTTAAGCTTGGCCATTGATGAGCGTGTATCTCCTCCGCCTCTTTCCCCTTGTCTGCCCTGTGCGGCCCGCTGTCGACCGCCCCTTCGCGCCGACCGACGCCTCCATCCGCTTGGTCTCGTCCCTCAACCGCGAGAGCTCCCCGGCGTCCAGGTGTTCCTCCACCGTCCGCATCCCCGTCCTTGGCCCGCCCCCATTCGCCTCTTGCCGGCCCCGGCGGACACCCAACCGCCGCCTTTGCCCGTTGCCGTCCGCACGCCCCGTTAACGCCGCCACGCCCGGCCAAGGCTCATATGGAAATCATATGGAATTCATATGCCCCAAACGGCGGACTCCGGCGGCGTTAACCCTGAGTCGCGCCGCCCGATCCTAGCGCCGCCGCCGCTTGCCCCCGCGCTGCCCGGCTCGCCCCGCCGTCGACCGTCCCTTGGCCCCGACCGAGGCCTCCACCGCCTCGTCGACCGCCGATTGCCGGGCCAGCGGGTCGTCGGAAATCGCCAGGTCCACCGCCTCCAACCTCTTGATTTCATCGCGCAATCTGGCGGCTTCCTCGAATTCCAGGTTCTCGGCGGCCTTGCGCATCTCGGCCCGCAGCCCGTCCAGATGTGCCTCCAGGTTGGCGCCGTGCATGGGCTTGTCGATCTTGGCCGTCACGCGGTTCATGTCCACGTCGCCCTGGTAGAGGCCCGCCAGGATATCCTCGACGTTCTTCTTCACCGTCTCGGGCGTGATCCCGTGTAACGCGTTGTATGCAATCTGTTTTTCCCGCCGTCGCTCGGTCTCGCGCAAGGCGCGTTCCATGCTGCCGGTCACCCGGTCGGCATACATGATGACCCGCCCCTCCGCGTTCCGCGCCGCCCGCCCGATGGTCTGGATCAGCGAGGTTTCCGAGCGCAGGAACCCCTCCTTGTCCGCGTCCAGAATGGCCACCAACCCGCATTCGGGAATGTCCAGACCTTCGCGCAAAAGGTTGATGCCCACCAGAACGTCGAACGCCCCCAGCCGCAAATCCCGAAGGATTTCAATGCGTTCGATGGTGTCGATGTCCGAATGCATATAGCGGACCTTGATCCCCTGTTCGTGCAGGTACTCGGTCAGGTCCTCGGCCATGCGTTTCGTCAGCGTGGTGCACAGCGTCCGATACCCCCGCGCCGTGACCTTGCGCACCTCGTCCAGCAGGTCGTCCACCTGCATTTCCACGGGGCGGATTTCGACGGGCGGGTCCAACAACCCGGTCGGCCGGATCACCTGTTCGGTGAACACCCCCCCCGTCTGCTCCAGTTCCCAAGGCCCGGGGGTGGCCGAAACGAACACGGATTGCGGCCGCATCGCGTCCCATTCCTCGAACTTCAGCGGCCGGTTGTCGGTGCAGGACGGCAGGCGGAACCCGTGTTCGGCCAGGGTGAATTTCCGCCGGTAGTCGCCCCGGTACATACCGCCGATCTGCGGCACGGTGACGTGGGATTCGTCAGCGAAAACAATGGCATTGTCGGGGATGAACTCGAACAGGGTGGGGGGCGGCTCGCCCGGCGCGCGCCCCGTCAGGTAGCGTGAATAGTTCTCGATCCCGTTGCAGACGCCCGTGGCCTCCAGCATTTCCAGGTCGAAATTGGTGCGCTGTTCCAGCCGCTGCGCCTCGAGCAGTTTCCCGTCTTGCACCAGCTGGTCCAGCCGCTGGCGCAGTTCCTTGCGGATGCCCTGGATCGCCTGCTGCATGGTGGGTTTCGGCGTGACGTAATGCGAATTCGCATAGACCCGGATACGCTCGAAGCTGTCGGTCTTCTGGCCGGTCAGCGGGTCGAATTCCGTTATGGATTCAAGTTCCTCGCCAAAGAACGACATCCGCCAGGCCCGGTCCTCCAGGTGCGCGGGCCACAGTTCCAGCACATCGCCCCGCACCCGGAACGACCCCCGCTGGAACGCCTGGTCGTTGCGCCGGTATTGCTGGGCCACCAGGTCCGCGATCACCTTGCGCTGGTCGTAGTCATTGCCGACCTGCAGGTCCTGTGTCATCGCGCCATAGGTTTCCACCGAGCCGATGCCATAGATGCAGGACACCGACGCCACGATGATCACGTCGTCCCGTTCCAGCAGCGCCCGGGTGGCCGAGTGGCGCATCCGGTCGATCTGTTCGTTGATCTGGGATTCCTTTTCTATGTAGGTGTCCGAGCGCGGGACATAGGCCTCGGGCTGGTAGTAGTCGTAATAGCTGACGAAGTATTCCACCGCGTTCTCGGGGAAGAAGCCCTTGAATTCCCCGTATAATTGCGCGGCCAGCGTCTTGTTGGGCGCCAGGATGATGGCGGGGCGCTGGGTCTCCTCGATCACCTTGGCCATTGTAAAGGTCTTGCCCGTGCCGGTCGCCCCCAGCAGCACCTGTTCCCGCTCGCCCGCCGTCACGCCCTGGGCCAGTTCCGCGATGGCCGTGGGCTGGTCGCCCGCGGGCTGAAACTCGGAGTGCATGACGAAGCGCTTGCCGCCTTCCAGCTTTTCGCGCTCGCGGACCGGGGCGGCGGGGGCGTTCAGCGCGGCAGGTTCTGTCGAATAAGGCATGGCGGCGATTCCTTCGGGGGTTCCCCAGACTTGTCCCCCGTGGCGCGGCGTTCAAGGGGCAGGCGGGGCGCGGCGGAATGTATCCTGCGGTATGCCGCCCCTTGCGAAGCGGCCCCCGAGACCCCATAACAGGCGCACCGTATTAGGGGGGAGGAGTCGACGCCCATGCGCGCCCGCATCTATCAGCCCGCGAAGACCGCGATGCAGTCCGGCCAGGCCAAGACCCATCACTGGGTTCTGGAATACGCCCCCGGGTCGCCGCGCGAGATCGACCCGCTGATGGGCTGGACCAGTTCCGCCGACACCCAGGCGCAGGTCCGTCTGAAATTCGACAGCCGCGAGGCGGCCGAGGACTATGCCCGCCGCCACGGCATCGACGCGGTGGTGATCCGGCCCAAGACGCGCAAGCCGAACGTGCGGCCCATGGGCTATGCCGAGAATTTCGCCGTCAACCGCCGCGGCCAGTGGACCCACTGAACGCTTGCACTGGCGGGGTTGCGCGGGCAAAACGGCCCACGCGTGGCCCCGTAGCTCAACTGGATAGAGCAGGCGACTTCTAATCGCCAGGTTGAGGGTTCGAGTCCTTCCGGGGTCGCCAGCGCCCGAACACGCCGCACGGGTCACCCGGCCGGTCCATCGAGGCGCGCTAGCCGCGCCAGGCCATCGGCAGGTAGGCGATCGCCATCAGCACCGCGAGCAGCACCAGGAGATAGGGCACCACCGCGCGCGAGATGCGTTCCAGGCCCAGCCCCGTGACCGAGGAGGCGACGTAAAGGTTGATCGCGACCGGCGGCGTGATCATTCCGATGGCCAGCCCCACCACCATGATGATCCCGAAATGCACCGGGTCGATCCCCAGTTGCAGCGCCAGCGGCAACAGGATGGGCGTCAGGATGATCAGCGCCGAGGCGGTCTCGATGAAGACGCCGGTCAGCAGGATCAGCACCAGCATGAGCGCGATCACCAGCAGCCCGTTCGAGGACACCCCGAGCACGACCTCGGCGATCTGCGCCGGCACCTGCCAGTTCGACAGGGTCCAACTCAGCGCGGCCGAGGCCGAGATCACGAACATGATGACCGCCGTCGTCACCGCGGCGCGCACGAACAGCCGGTAGATATCGGCCAGCCCCAGGTCGCGGTAGATGAAGAGCGACACGATGATGGCGTAGTTCACGGCGATCACCGCGGCCTCGCTGGGGGTGAAGATGCCGGAAAAGATGCCGCCCAGGATGATCACCGGCGTCAGCAGGCCCCAGAACGCGGCGCGAAAGGTCCGCCAGATGGTGCGGGGCGAAAACGCGCTGCCGCGGGGATAGGCGCGCCGGTGCCCCTGCACCAGCGCCAGCCCGATCAGCCCCAGCCCCATGGCAAGGCCGGGCAGGAACCCGCTGAGGAACAGTTTCGACACCGATTCCTGCGCGATGACGGCGTAGATGATCATCGGCACCGAGGGCGGGATCACCACGCCGATGGTGCCCCCCGCTGCGATCAGCGCCGCCGCCGACGCCGGGTCATAGCCCTTGCGCGTCAGTTCCGGCACCAGCGTCGAGCCGACCGCCGCCGTGGTCGCCGCGCCCGACCCGGAAATCGCGGCGAAGAACATCGAGGCCAGCACCGAGACGATCGACAGCCCGCCCTTGAGAAACCCGATCAGCGCATCGGCCAGCGCGACCAGCCGGGCGCTGACCTGCCCCTGGGCCATGATGTCGCCTGCCAGGATGAACATCGGCACCGCCACCAGCGCAAAGGAATCGATGCCCGAGAACATCTGCTGCGGCAGCACCAGCAGCGGCACGCCATCGGCCCGCAGCGCCACCATCGTCGCCGCCCCGATGGCCAGCGCGACCGGCAGGCCCATCAGCAGCAGCAGGAAGAACAGGCCGAACAGCAGGAGGCTCATTGCGCGGGCTCCGCGGGCTGCGGGCGCTGTCCCGTGGCCGCCAGGCGCACCAGGTCGGACAGCGCGAGACCGGCCATCAGCAGGGCGCTGACCGGGATCACCGCATAGACATACGACATCGGAATGCGCAGCGACGCCGATTTCTGAAAGCTTTGCAATGCCATGTAATCCCGCGCGATCCAGGCCAGCGCCAGAAGAAAGCCGATGGCCGCCGCCAGCGCCACGCCCGACACAATGCGCCCGGCGCGCTCGGGCAGGGCGTCGACCAGCACGCCGACCGCGATATGCCGATGCTGCTGCCAGGCCAGCACCGCGCCCAGGAAGGTCAGCCAGACCAGCAGGAACCGCGCCACCTCTTCGGTCCAGCCCACCGCGGTGAACGCCACGCGCGAGACGATCTGCAACGTGATCACCGCGATCAGCGCCGCCATCCCCGCCGCAAGGACGGGGCGCAGGACCGCGCCGATGGCGCGGTCCACCAGGCCGAAGAGGCGCAGCACGTCAGTCCAGCTCGGCGCGGATACGGTCGAGATAGTCGCCGAAGCGCGCGCCGTATTTCTCGTAGACCGGCGCCACCGCCGCCTGAAAGGCCGACAGGTCCGCATCCTCGATCACCGCCATGCCGCTGGCCTTCAGCTCTTCCAGCTGCTTGGCTTCCATCTCGGCATTGACCGCGCGTTCATGGGCGGCCGCCTCGCGCGCGGCCTGAACGACCACCTCCTGCGCGGGGTCGGGCAGCTTGTTCCATGCCGGCATCCCCATCACGAAGACCGCCGGCGCATAGGTGTGGCGCGTCATGGTCATGTGGGTCTGGGTCTCGTTCAGCTTGAAGGAATGGACCACGCCGACCGGGTTTTCCTGCCCGTCGATGGTGCCCTGCTGCATCGCGGTCAGCGCTTCGGTCCAGGCCATCGGGATCGCGTTGGCGCCCAGTTCGCGGAAGGTGTCGGTATAGACCGGGTTCTCCATCACCCGGATGCGCAGCCCGTCCAGGTCGGCGGGGCTTGCCACCGGGCGCTGGCTGTTGGTCAGGTTGCGGAACCCGCGCTCGGCATAGGCCAGGCCCTTGAGGTTCACGTCCGCCAGCCGGTCCAGAAGTTCCTGCCCGATCGCGCCGTCCAGCACCTGATAGGCCGCCTCGCGCGAGGGGAACAGGAAGGGCAGTTCGAACACCGCCATTTCCTCGACGAAATTCGCGACGGGGCCGTTGGTTATCACGCCCATGTCCACGCTGCCGATCTGCATGCCCTCCAGCAGCGTGCGTTCGTCGCCCAGCGTCGCGTTGGGGAAGATCTCGACCGTCACCTTGCCGTCGGTGCGTTCGGCCACGAGGTCGCGGAACTTGGTCGCCGCGACGTGGAAGCCGTCCTGTTCGTTGACCACGTGGGCCAGGCGCAGGGTGACGGGCTCCATCGCGTCGAAGTCAGACGCGGCGGCGGGCAGCGCGCCCAGGGCGACGCCCGCGCCCAGGGTGGCGGCAAGAAACTCTCTTCTGATCATCATCGGTTCTCCTTTCCGAGTCCGTTCCGTCCTTTCGGCGGAAATCCCGGACGCGTCAACCGTCCGCAACCGTGCGTTGAAGCGCCGCACGCGCAACCCGAGCCGGGACAATAGAGTAGCCCCCAGGAAAGGAGCTGTCATGCGTCCCCGACTGTCTCGGCGCATCGCCGGGTTTGCCCCCTTGATCGCCCTTGCGGCCGCCCCCTGTTTCGCTGCCGACGACCTTCCGCGGCGGCTGCTTGTCTCGGGCATGTTCTACAACGCGCCCGGTGTCGGCCCGAATTCCATGATTCCCGAGGCGCTGGGCGGCGGCCCCGAACCCGTGCCGGATGCGGTTGCCGCGCTGGGCCTGACCACGGGCGCGCCGATGCGGAACTTCTTCGCGCGGTTCGGCTGGCCCTGGCTGGTCCTGGAAGACGGCGATCCGGTGGGCTTCGCCATCGACCGCGGCCCCTCCCTGCCGGCCCGGCTTCCCGACAGCCGGACCCTCGACTCGCTGGCGCAGGACGAGGACGTGCGCGAACTGTTCTACCGGCGCGACGGCGACAGGGTCGGGTTCCGGGTGCGCTACCACGATGCGGGGCCCTACGGCCTGGGGCCCGAGCACGATGTCAAGGGGTACGGCGTCGGCATCTTCGAGGGGACCGCCGCCCCCGACCGTGCCGCGGGGTGTTTCCGCATCGAGACCTATTGGTCGATGGATCTCTATGCCTACGGCTCTTCCGCGCTGTTCCAGCGAGCTTATGATGAACTGCCCTACGGCAAGGCGCGGGTCTGCCTGACGATCGACGAGACATCGGTGCTGCCGGACGGCAGCAAGGCGCACCGTCTCAAGGCCCAGGTCACCGGCACGTTCGGCCGAAGAAAGACCGAATCGCTGTCCATGGACAGGACCGGCTATTTCGTCGGCGTTGCCCCGGCGGGCGAGGCCCCGGCGGGGGCCTATCTGGCCGCGGACGGCGCGCCCGATTTCCATGCCGAAACGCTGGTCGAGGATATCAACCGCTTTGCCGCCGCCCTGGAGGGGACCATCGCGCGGCACGATTTCGACCTTGCCGCCCGGCAGGTCGCCAGCCTGAACGCCTATCTGGCCGATCTCGATGCCGAAGGGGTCGCCTGGCACTGGACGCGCCGGCCCACCGCGGCGGGCGTCGCGCGTTACAACGCGCTGATGCAGGGCACCGAGACCTACCGGCTGGCCCATCTCGACACCCAGGCGCGCCTGAACGACGTGCGCGGCCAGTTGGAAATCCTGCGCACGAACTTCTCGGGAAACGTGGTCAAGTCGATGCTGAAATCGACGATCAACTGGCTGGACATGGTGCCCACGGACCCGCTCTCGGGCCTTGCGGGGTATTCCGACATCGCGGGGGCGCTGTTGCTGCCGCGCACGCTGAAGGGCTGGAAGGAGACCGCCGAATCGGACAGCGCGATGCTCGCCAGCCAGGTCACCGCGATCCGCCGGTTCGAAACCCTCGAACAGGCGCTGGCGCAGCGGCTGGACGAGATCACGGAGGCCCGGCGCGCCCTTTTTCAGCGGATCCGGGACAACGACGAGGCGCGCGTCGTCGACCTCGACGCCGCCCTGCGCAGGAACTGACCAGGAGCATGACCATGACCATGACCCGTCGCATCCTTTCCACGCTCGCCGCCCTCTTGCTGGGCCTCGGGGCGGGGGCCGCATCGGCCCAGGCGCTCAACCCCGGCTACGCGGTCACGCTGGAGCCGGGCACGCTGGTCGTGACCTACCGGGGCGAGACGGTGTTCGAGGTGCGCCAGGACCCGCAGGATCCGCTGTTCGTCGTGCAGGGGCTGCGCGACATGACCGGGAACGGCGATGTCGATCTGGCGGTGATCTGGCGGCGGGGGCGCAGTGCGGCGCATTTCGCCTTCGGCGAGTTGCGCCGCGACGGCTTTGCCCTCCTGCGGCAGGAACAGGCGATGACGCCGGACATCCTGTCGGCCTACGGGCACCTGACCCGGGAACAGGCCGCCCGGATCGCCCAGGGCGAAAGCCTGGCCCCGGGGCCCGAACGCCGCCGCCTCCTGCCCGCCGATCTGCGAAACCCCGCGCCCGACCCCGCCCCCGAACCCTCGCCGGGGCACTGGTCGTTCCAGCCCGGCAGCTGGGACAGCGCGACCTCGGCGGTTCTGGCCTGGGTCCGGGCGGGGGCCGCGGAGGACAGCTTTTCGGAAATCCGCTTTCGCTGCCCGGACAACGGCGATGATATCTGGGTCCTGGTCGACCGCCAACATGACCGCGCCGAGGACGTGCCCCGCACGGCGTCCCTTGTGGCCGACGGCATGGAGATGCCCGTCATCCTGATACCCCAGCTCAGCGACCAAACCGGGAAATGGTATCCGATCGGCACGCTGGGCCGCGATGTCGACCTGTTCGCGCGGCTGGCCGGCGCCGGTTCCGTCGCGCTCGCCTATGGCGACGAATGGGTGACGCTGATCGCGAACGGGCCCGAACCGCGGGACGAGGCCGCGCTGTCGATGTTCATGTCCCGCTGCGGCCTGCCGGCGACCGACTGATCCCGGGCGCGGGGGCGGGGCGCGCGCCTGACCGTCCTCGCGCCGGCCGCGCGGATGACGACGAGCGCGCCCCTGTCTGACGCCGCCATCCCGCCCCCGGTGACTTCGCCGCAGCCGCGGATCGCGCCTTGTGGGCGGGCGGCGCTTCTGGTCTTGATGGCGCGCGCGGGCCGGAACGATTTTATACCCCGTGCGCCCGGGCCGGGCGCGCGGAAAAACGGAGGACATGGATGAAAGCTTTTAGATTGGGCCGCCACGCGCTCGCCGCGACGATCGCGGGCGCGATGACCATCGGGGCCGCCGCGGCCGAAACCCTGCGGCTGTCGCACAATGTCGGCGACACGACCACCTGGCACCAGGGCGCCGAGAAGTTCAACGAGCTGATCTCGCAGGCCACGGACGGCGAGATCGACGTGCGCGTCTTCCCCAACGCCCAGCTTGCCGGCGGCGACCAGATGAAGCAGGCCGAGATGATCGGCCGCGGCGCGCTGGACCTGGTGCTGACCTCGGCGATCAACGTGACGCCGCTCGTGCCCGAGATGGCGGTGTTCTCGCTGCCCTATCTCTATGCGTCCTATGACCAGGTGGACGCGACCACCCAGGGCGAACCCGGCCAGATGATGGCCGATATCCTTCTGGACAAGGGCATCGTCGTCTTGGCCTGGGGCGAGAACGGGTTCCGCGAGGTCACCAACAACGTCCGCCCGATCACCTCGCCCGAGGACATGAAGGGCCTGAACATGCGCGTCGCCGGGCCGATGTATATCGACGTGATGAACGCGCTGGGCGCCAACCCGCAGCAGATGCAATGGTCGGAAACCCTGACCGCGCTGCAACAGGGCGTGGTCGACGGGCAGGAAAACCCGATCGGCGCGGTCATCATCCCGCAGCAGGTCTACGAGATGCAGAAATACATCACGACCTGGCACTATTCCTACGACCCGATCTTCCTCGGTATCTCCAAGGCCAAGTGGGACAGCTATGACGCGGAAACGCAGGAAAAACTGCGCACCGCCGCCCAAGAGGCCATGGCCTACCAGCGCCAGATCACGCGCGAGGGCACCGCGAACGGCATCGCCTTCCTGACCGAGAAGGGGATGGAGGTCTACGAACCCACCCCCGAGGAACTGCAGGCCTTCCGCGACGCGACCAAGCCCGCCTTCGACGAATGGGCGGCCAAGGTCGGCCCCGAGATCGTGTCGGCGTTCCAGTCCGCCATCGCCGCGGCGCAGTAACGCCCGCCATCGAACAGGCCCGCGCCCCCCGCGCGGGCCTGTTTCCTGCGCGCCACAGCGAGGGGTCCCATGCGTTTCCTTCTGGACGAGGCGGAAAAGATCGTCTGCGCCGTGCTGTTCCTGGGCATGACGGCCATCGGGTTCGCCAACGTGGTGGTGCGCTACGGCACCAACTATTCGCTGGCCGCGACCGAGGAACTCTTGACCAACGGGTTCCTGCTGCTGACCGTCTTCGGCGCCGCCATCGCCGCGCGGCGGGGCGAGCATCTGGCGGTGACACTGGTCCACGACCTGTTGCCGCGCCCCCTGCGCACGCCGCTTTTCGTGCTGGCCACGGCGCTGTCGGTGCTGCTACTGGCGCTGTCGGCGTGGTTTTCCTGGGTCACGCTCACCAACCAGCTGTCCAGCGGCATCCGGTCCTACGCGCTGGGGCTGCCGGCATGGTATTACCAGGCGGCGGTGCCCTTCGGTTTCGCGCTGATCCTGGTCCGCTACCTGCAACACGCCTGGGTCACCTTGCGCACCCCGGGCGGCCCGTCCGGCGATTTGCCCCATGTCTGACCTGATCCCCGGCCTTGGCGCGGGCACCGAGATGGTGATCCTGTTCTTCCTGCTGCTGGCCTGCCGGGTGCCGGTGGCGTTCTCGCTGGGCCTGTCTGCGATTTATGCGATGTGGCAGATCGGCTTTGGCCTCGATCTGGCCGGCGACCTGATTTCCGCGGGCGTCACCAAGTTCTCGCTGCTGGCCATCCCGTTCTTCATCCTCGCCGGCACGCTGATGGGCACGCTGGGCATCGCCGAACGGATGATCCGGTTCTTCCGCGTGCTGATCGGGTCGACGCCCGGCGGCATGGGCGTGGTGGGCACCGTCGTGTGCCTGTTCTGGGGCGCGGTCAGCGGGTCTGGCCCGGCCTCGGTCGCGGCCATCGGCCCGATGATCGTCAAGGGCATGGAGGAGGACGGCTATGACCGCGCCTATGCCGCGGGGCTGGTCTGCACCGGCGCGGCGCTGTCCATCGTCATCCCGCCCTCGATCGGGCTGGTGATCTATGGCGTGATCGCCGAAACCTCGATCTCGCAGCTGTTCATCGCGGCGATCCTGCCGGGCCTGTTCATGGGGCTGACCATGCTGGCCACGCTGCCCTTCGCCCGGCCCGGCGGGGCGGCGCATGGCAGCCCCGCGCTCCAGGCGCTCAGCCCCGCGCCTTATGCCGGGCTGCCCTATGGCCGACGCCTCTGGCTGGCCTTTCGACAGGCGTTCTGGGGCCTGCTCACGCCGCTGGTGATCCTCGGCGGCATCTATTCGGGCATCTTCACCCCGACCGAGGCGGCGCTGGTCGCCACCGTCTATGCGCTGGGGGTGGGCGCCTTTGCCTATCGCACCCTGACGCTGCGCGGCCTCTACGAGGCGCTGGCCGATGCGGCGGCGTCGTCCGCGGTGGTGATGCTTGTGGTGGCCTATGCCGGGCTGTTCGGCTGGGTGGTCACGGTCGAGGACCTGGTCGGCACCTATTCCCAGGCGCTTCTGGGCCTGAGCGAAAACCAGTGGGTGATCCTGCTGGTCATCATGCTGGTGCTGCTGGTCGCGGGCATGTTCATGGACGCGATCACGGTGATGTTCATCTCGCTGCCGATCTTCTTGCCGGTGATGCGCGAAATGGGCTGGGACCCGGTGTGGTTCGGCGTGGTGGTGATGGTCAACCTTGCCATCGGGCTGTTCACGCCGCCGGTGGGCATCAACCTTTACGTTGCGGCCAACGTGACCCGCCTGTCGATCGAGCGCATCGCGCGCGGCGCGCTGCCGTTCCTGCTGGCCAGCCTGCTGGGCCTGGGCGTCGTCGCCGCCCTGCCGTCCCTGTCGCTGCTTCTGGTTCAGGTGCTGCGCTAGCG
>JBNGDM010000067.1:0-12987 GCA_049975105.1 Rhodovulum sp.
TCCAACCGGCACCCAGATGTCCGGGGGGCTATTCAATCGACGGATGTACCGAAAGCCACGTTCTGGATTTCATAAGACAGGATTGTCGCGGGCCGCTCGGGCCGCTCAAGCTTCTGGGCAAGCCCCGCAAGAAAGGCGACCACCTGGTGCAAGGCTCCAAGATCGCCTGCCCCGGCGGCTTGGCGGAGCGTTATCCCAGTTCGATGGCCGCGATCACCGCCGACGACGGCCAAGCGGGCGCGACCTTGCCGAGGTGTTCACCCTGGACGCATCCGGGCGCATGGTGATGCTTCGCGAATTCCGCCAGGTGCCCGCCCGGGGCACGGATGTGAACCGGGACGCGGCGGCGAACGGACGGGCGCCGGGGCCGCGGGGCCCCGTGCGCAGGGTCAGGCGAACAGGAAATCGTCGGTCAGCTGGGGGATCAAGGCGTCCGGATCTCCGGCATCGAAGATCGTCTCGTAGCCCATGTCCTCCAGGGACGCGACCGAGACCGAGGACATGTGATTGTCGTAGTTGATGTAGCCGGTCATCAGCTCGTTTTCGAACAGCGTCTCGTCCCAGTGACCGCCCGCCGTCCCACTGCCGCCGTCCAGTTCGATCGGCACGCCGAAATCGGAGAACGCGTCCAGCGCCGCGAGATCGGCGTATTCGGTATTGTAGGCCAGCGTCGCGTTCTCGCCGGTAAAGCGGTAATCGCCCCCCGAAACCGATCCCGAGGTCAGCCCCAGGTAATCCCACAGCACGCCGAAGCCCGTGACATGCAGCATCTCGTGCAACGCGATGTCGTCGAACAGGCCGAGCCCGTCGAAATACTCGGCATCCGCGCTGTCGAACTGCATGATCCCTTCGCTGGGCAGGAAATAGTCATCAACCGTGCCGCGCACATAGGTCGGACCGGCCATGCCCAGGATGCCGCCACTACCGTCGATCGCAGCAAGCTCGGCCTCGATGCGCAGATCGTCGATCCCGCCGATGTCCAGCACGTCACCGGTAATCAGCGTCGAGATGTATTCGCTGGCCTCGATGAAGGCTTCCTGCAACGCGGTCGTCCAACTGCCGACGAAGACCAGTTCGATATTGTAATCGCTGTAGACGCCATAGGTGCCCAGGCCGCTGGTATAGCTGGTCAGGATCTCGGTCGGCGGGGTGTAGGCCACGACCGGGTCGGCCTCCGGGGCGGGTTCCTCCGCGCCGGGCGTGTCCGTGCCGGGGGCGGTATCCGTTCCGGTATCGGTGCCCGTATCGGTGCCGGTGTCGGCTCCGCCGTCGGGGTCGGCGGGCGGATCGGCCGGCGTGTCGCTGCCGGTCTCCGGCGTGGTGTCGGTCTCGCCGACGGAATCGTCCGGTGTGCCGGCGCTGTCATCGGGCGGGGCGTCGGTTCCGCCATCGGTGGCCGGGTCGGTACCCTCGCCCGTGTCCGGCTCGGCATCGGTGCCGCCCGTCGTCTCGCCAGCACTCCCGGCATCCGTGCCGCTGTCGGCACCCGTGTCGGTGCCCGTGTCGGTGCCCGCGTCGGTCCCGCTGTCCGGTGCCGTATCCGTCCCGCTGTCCGTTCCCGTGTCGGTCGCGTCTTCGGGCGCGGTCGGAGTCGTGCTGCCGTCGCCGTCGGCCGTGCCCTTGTCGCGCTTGCCGCCGCCGCGGCCGCCCTCCGTCTTTTCGGGCTTGCCGCGCCCGCCGCCGGTCTCACCGGTTTCGGTCGTGGTCTTGCGCGCCGCCGCGGCTGCACCGTCGAACAACCGCGTCTCGTCCCTGGCCGCGTCTTGGACGGGTATCGCGTCCGCCTCTGCCGCCGCGCGCCCCGAAGACGCGTTTCCAGGCGCAAAGATGTCGAAATCGAACAGATCTGCCTTTCCCGGACCGAATCCGTCGAACGGGCCGAAGGGACTCGATTTGCGCATGGGATGCTCCTTTCCTGTGGCCCCCGGACGGGGCACTTCTCCACAGGGGCGATAGCCTGAAACTGGGGCGATAACGTGGTTCCGGCTGGGCGATGTGCCGCCCGGCGGAAACAGCCTGTTTCGACGCCCCGGCCCGTGGCTAGAGGGGCGGCAGGTCGCCCTCGGCGCGCTGGGCGTGGAACTCGGCCTGCCAGGCCCCGAACCGGCCCGCGGCGATGGCCGCGCGCATGCCTGCCATGATCTCCTGGTAGTAATGCAGGTTGTGCCAGGTCAGCAGCATCGAGGCGATGATCTCCTGCGCCCGGAACACGTGATGCAGGTAGGCCCGGCTGTAGTTCCGGCAGGCCGGACAGGTGCAGGCCTCGTCGATGGGCCGGGGATCATCCTGGTGGCGGGCGTTCTTGATGTTCAGCGCGCCGCGCCGGGTGAATACCTGCCCCGTCCGCCCCGACCGCGTGGGCAGCACGCAATCCATCATGTCGATGCCGCGCGCGACGGCGCCCACGATATCCTCGGGCTTGCCCACGCCCATCAGATAGCGCGGCTTGTCCTCGGGCAGGAATCCCGGCGCGTAATCCAGCACGCCGAACATCGCCGCCTGCCCCTCGCCCACGGCCAGCCCGCCGACGGCGTAGCCGTCGAACCCGATCGCCTTCAGCGCAGCGGCCGATTCCTCGCGCAACTCGGGCGTGACGCCGCCCTGCATGATCCCGAACAGCGCGTGCCCGGGACGGTCGCCGAACGCCGCCCTGGACCGTTCGGCCCAGCGCATCGACAACCGCATCGCGCGCGCGACCTCGTCGTCGGTGGCGGGCAGCGCCGGGCATTCGTCGAAACACATCACGATGTCCGACCCGAGCAACCGCTGGATTTCCATGCTGCGTTCCGGGGTCAGTTCATGCTTCGAGCCATCGATATGGCTCTTGAAGGTCACGCCCTCCTCGGTCAGCTTCCTCAGCCCGGCCAGGCTCATCACCTGGAACCCGCCGGAATCGGTCAGGATCGGCCGCTCCCAGTTCATGAACCGGTGCAACCCGCCCAGCCGCGCCACCCGCTCGGCCCCGGGGCGCAGCATCAGGTGATAGGTGTTGCCCAGCAGGATATCCGCCCCCGTCGCCGCCACGCTGTCGGGCAGCATCGCCTTGACGGTGCCCGCCGTGCCCACCGGCATGAAGGCCGGCGTGCGGATCGCGCCCCGCGGCGTCGTGATGACACCGGTTCGCGCTTTGCCGTCCGTTGCCTTAAGGTCGAAGTTGAACGCAGCCGTCATATCTGGTCTCGCCTACTGGGGCCGAAGACGCGTTCTTAGGCGATTCTGTCAGGATTCCAAGGAGGACCCGCATGGCCGACATACCCTACCCCGCAGAGCAGCCCTTCCGTCTCGGCTGGGAGGAATGGGTCGCCCTGCCCGGTCTCGGCCTGCCGGCGATGAAGGCCAAGGTGGACACCGGCGCCAAGACCTCGGCGCTGCATGCCTTCGACATCGAACCGTTCGGGCCGGCCTCCCGGCCCAAGGTGCGTTTTGCCGTCCATCCGATCCCGGGGCGCGAGGACCTTTCGATCCCGTGCTCAGCCGAGATCATCGACCGGCGCGAGGTTACCTCGTCGAACGGCGATTCCGAATGGCGCTACGTGATCGCCGCCGAGATCGCCGTGGGGGACCGGCACTGGCCGATCGAATTGACCCTGACCCATCGCGGCGGCATGGCCTACCGGATGCTGCTGGGTCGCCAGGCGCTGGGCGAGGATGTCGTCGTCAGCCCCGTCGAAAGCTTCTGCCAGCCGAAACTGTCCTACGACGTCTATCACACCGCCAAGGTACGCAACGTCGCCCCCTCCCGCGTGCTGCGGATCGCGGTTCTCAGCCGCGAGGCGACGAATTATTCCACCGCCCGGCTTGTCGCCGAAGGCGAGGCGCGCGGCCATGTCGTCGAGGTGATCGACACTACCCGCTGCTACATCGCGCTCGATGCGCTGTCGCCGGACGTGCATTACGACGGCAAGCGCCTGCCGCGTTATGACGCGATCATCCCGCGCATCGGCGCCTCGGTCACGGCCTACGGCACCGCCGTCATCCGCCAGTTCGAAACCATCGGCACCTATTGCGTGAACGGGTCCGAAGGGATCACCGCCAGCCGGGACAAGCTGCACGCCCACCAGATCCTCGCGCGCCACCGCATCGGCATGCCGATGACCGCCTTCGCGGCCTCGCCCAAGGACACGAACAACCTGATTTCCCTGGTGGGCGGTGCGCCGCTGATCGTCAAGCTGCTGGAATCGACGCAAGGCAAGGGTGTCGTTCTGGCCGAAACCAAGAAGGCCGCCGAATCCGTGATCTCGGCCTTTCGCGGGCTCAAGGCGTCGTTCCTGGTGCAGCGCTTCGTCAAGGAAGCGGCGGGCGAGGATATCCGCTGCCTCGTCGTCGGCTCCAAGGTCGTCGCCGCGATGAAGCGCACCGGCGCCGAGGGCGATTTCCGCTCGAACCTGCACCAGGGTGGCCAGGCCCAGGCCGTCCGTATCAGCCGCGAGGAACGCGAGGCGGCGGTCAAGGCGGCCCGGGCCTTCCGGCTGAACCTCGCGGGCGTGGACCTGTTGCGCTCTTCCGAGGGACCGAAGGTGCTGGAGGTCAATTCCTCGCCCGGGCTCGAAGGGATCGAAAAGGCCTCCGGCAAGAACATCGCGGGGCTGCTCTATGACGAGATCGAAAAGCGTGTGCGCCCTGTGCCGATGCCCAAGGGACGTCGGCGGAAATAGCCCGACCGGCGATCAGGTCGGCCCCGCGCGCCGCGCCACCACCCGCTCGCGGTGAAAGACGTAAAGCCCCGAGCCCAGGATGATCGCCACGCCCACCCAGGTCAGCGCGTCAGGGAAATCGCCGAATATCAGGTAGCCCACCGCCGTCGCGCCCACGATCTCCAGGTATTGAAGCGGCGCCAGCAACCCGGCCTCGGCCCGGCGGAATGCCTCGGCGATCAGCACGAAGGCCGTGGTCGCCGTCGCTCCCGCACCCAGGATCGCCGCCCATTCCCAGCCGGGCGTGGTGGGCATCGCCATCTCGTGCGCGCCCGCCGCGACCAGCACCGCCACAACGCCCGCCATCGCGACCGCGCCATAGACCGAGGCACCGCATTGCACGGTCAGGGCCGAACGTGTGGCCGTCGCGCGGCGCAGAACGATCATGTTCAGCGCATAGGCCAGCGCCGCGATCAGCGGCAACAGCGCCGCAGGGCCGAAGGCGGCAAAGCTCGGGCGGATCACGATCATCGCCCCCAGCATCCCCACGCCGACCGCCACGAGGCGCCTCGGCCCCAGCCGCTCCCCCAGCAGAAGCGCCGCCAAAAGCGTCAGCAGCAGCGGTTCGACGAAAAAGATCGCGATGGCCGTGGCGATCGGCATGACGGCAAAGGACGAGATCAGGCTGACCAGCGTGATCGCCATCAACAGCCCGTTCAGCGCCACGACGGGCGAGAACATCCCGCCCCGCAGCCGCCGCCGCAGCAGGACCGCGACCGGGACCAGCCACAGCGCCTGCACGACAAAGCGCCACAGCGTCACCTCGACGGGCGGGATGGTGCCCGTCAGCAGCTTGGCGAAGGCGTCACCCACCGGCAGCAGGAACATCGCCGCGGCCATCGCCGCCATACCGCCCAGCGCGGACGGGGCCCCGTCGCGGGCGGGAACAGGGCTTCGGTCGGGGCTGTCGGTTCGGCTCATGGGGGCTTGGCGCGGCGCGTGGCCGTCTCTCAGGCGTTCGGGGTATGGCAGGTTAAGATGCCGGGCGGGGGCGGCCCGGCAGGATTGCCCCACCTGGTCGGGATGGACCGGACCCCCGACATAGGGGGCAGCGCGCGGTGCTGTCAATCGGCTCCCGCTTCCGCCCCGGCGCTAGCGCCCGCGCACCATCCGCGCCCGGGTCACCTCGCAGGTCTCGGCGGTCATGCGGGCCAGCTTGCCCGCCTCGTCGGTGCAGGCGGCGATCTTGGCGCCGAGATAGCTGACGGGCAGTTCAGCCAGGTGCTCGGGGTCGCGGGATGCCGCCAGCCGGCCCAGCGCCTCGACGTCGCGGCGCGCCTCGTCGCGGGCGAAGGCGGCCATCTCGCTGGCCGTGCGCGCCGCATGATCCAGCATCGCCGCCCCCACCCAGGCCATCAGGCCGAACCCTTCGGCCTGTGCCCTCAGAACGGCGTCAAGCGGCGAGACGGGGGGCGCGTCTTGCGGGTCGGTCTGCATCTTCCGCGGCTCCGGCAGGCTGTCACATCGCGGCGCAGGATAGGCCAGCGCGCCCGCGCCGTCAAAGCCCAAGCCCCCGTTATCGCGCCGGAATACCCGTCTCAGGCCACGCGCACGCCCTGCACCCAGTTGCCCCGCACCACCGGGGCCCCGTCGATCCGCGCGACCCGGATCAGATCGCCCCGCGCCCCCGGTTCGATCCGTCCCCGGTCGGGCAGATGCGCGGCAGCCGCCGGGGCCCGCGTCACCGTCGCGATCCCGCGCGCCATGTCGCCCCATAGATCGCCCAGCATCAGCCCGGCCATCAGCAACGCGCCGGGCACGTAGTCCGACGACACGATGTCCAGCAGGTCCAGCTCGGCCAGCTCGCGCGCCGAGACATTGCCCGAATGCGACCCGCCCCGGATCAGGTTCGGCGCCCCCATCATCACCGCGATGCCATGCCCGCGGCAGGCCCGCGCCGCCTCGACCGTCGTCGGGAACTCGGCCAGCTTGATGCCCAGCCCCGCCGATACCTCGACATGGCCCGCTGTCGTGTCGTCATGGCTGGCCAGGATCGCACCATAGCGGCGCGCCTCGGCCACCGCGGCGCGTTCATGCGCCGCGCCATTGCGTTCGCGCAACTCGCGCAGGTTGGCGACGTGCTCGATGAACTCGGCCTCCGAGAAATTGTTCTTCCCCATCACATAGGCCTTCAGTTTCGAGATATCGCGGAACTGGCGCTGGCCCGGCGTGTGATCCATCAGGCTGACGATGCCGACGCGGTCCTCCGGGCCGAACTCGGCCATCTCCTCGGCCAGGGTCTCGGAACAGACCTCGGCGCGCAGGTGCAGGAAATGGCTGATCCTAAGCGCCCCATGCGCCCGCAGCTCCAGCAATTCGCTGGCCAGCCGACGCGCATAGGCCCGGTAGCGCGCCTTGCCAGAGGGGATCGAGCCCACCCGCATCGCGTCGAACACCGTGGTGATCCCCACGCCGGCCAGTTCCGCGTCATGGCCGACGATCGCCGCGGCATGGGGCCAGTCGACCGCCGGGCGCGGCTGGATATGGCGTTCCAGGTTGTCGGTGTGCAACTCGATCAGCCCCGGCATCACCATGTCGCCGGCACAATCCACGGCACCCGCGGGCACGCCGGCGCCGGTGTCGATCGCGGCGATGCGGCCTTCCGATACGCGCACCGTCCCCCGCACCGTTTCACCCGGCAGCACCAGGGTCGCATTCGCCAGCACGATCTCAGACATGGCTCTTACCTTGATGGCTGCCGCGGATTGGGGCAGGACTATCCGCGCAGGATTTCGTTAACGGGACCCGGAGCGAGGCATGGAAGGCTATACGCGCTACGCGATCTACTACGCGCCCGAACCGGGGCCGCTGGCCGATTTCGGCGCGGGCTGGCTGGGCTGGGACGCCGAGGCGGGCATGCCGCGGGCGCATCTGCGGCTCCAGGGCCTGCCGCTCAAGATCGCGGAGCTGACCGAAACGCCCCGCAAATACGGGTTCCACGCCACGATCAAGCCGCCCTTCCGGCTGGTCGAGGGCAGCGATATCGGGGTGCTGCACCGCTCGGCGGCGGCGCTTGCCGGCCAGCTCAAGCCGGTGCTGCTCGACGGGCTGCAGATCTCGCGCCTGTCGGGCTTTCTCGCGCTCACGCCCCGCGGCGACACCCGCGCGCTGGACGCCATGGCCGGCAGCGTGGTCGAGGCGCTGGACGGGTTCCGCGCGCCTCCCACCCGCGCCGAACTGGACCGCCGCGACCCCGACCGGCTGAGCACCCGCCAGCGCAAGCTGCTGGACCGCTGGGGCTATCCCTACGTGATGGAAGATTTCCGCTTTCACCTGACGCTGACCGGCCCGCTCAAGGACGCCGAGGCCGAACGCACCCGCGCGGTGCTTTCGCCCGTGCTCCAGCCGCTGATCGACCGCCCCCTGCGCATCGCCAGCCTGTGCCTGTTCGGCGAAGCCGAGGACGGCCGCTTTCACAACCTGCATCGTTACACCCTTTCCGGCTGAAGCGCGTCCAGGAACGCCGCGACCGCGTCCTCCAAGGCCCCGTCATTCGACACCCGCGTGACCCGCAACCCCTCAGGCAACGCGTAATCCGCCCGGCCCAGCCGCGCCGCGATATCCTCTGCGCTCTCGCGCCCCCGCCCGGCCAGGCGCTCGGCCAGCGTCTCGGGCCGGGCGGTGACATGCAGCACGCGCAGCCCCGGATAGCGCGCCGCCGCCGCCCCCAGCACCGCGCGCGACCCGTTGAACAGCACGTCCCGCCCCAGCGCCAGTTCCCCGTCGATCGCCGCTGGGATACCATAGCTCAGCCCATGCGCCCGCCAGTGCAGCGCAAAGGCCCCGGCGGCGCGCATCCGCTCGAACGCCGCCGCGTCGACCGCGTCGAACGCCTCGCCCCCGGCGTCGGCGGGCCTGGTGATGACCCGGCGCGCCAGCACAAGGTCCGGCCGCCGCGCCCAGGCCGCCGCCATCAGCGTGTCCTTGCCCGCCCCCGAGGGCCCCACCACCGCGAACAGCCGCCCCGCCACCATCACGCCGCCCTCGGCGCGAAGACCGACACGTCCACCGCCCGGTCGCAGACGCGCGCCCGCGCCTCGGCATCGTGAAAGATGCCCAGGATCGCCGCCCCCCGCGCCTTGGCCGCCTCGATCAGGCCCAGCACCACCTCGCGGTTCACCGGGTCCAGGCTGGCCGTGGGTTCGTCCAGCAACAGCGCGGGGTAATCGTGGGCAAAACCGCGCGCGATGTTCACCCGCTGCTGCTCGCCCCCCGAAAAGGTGGTCGGGCTCAACCCCCACAACGCCTCGGGAATGTTCAGCCGCGCCAGCAACGCCTCGGCGCGCGCCCGCGCCGCCTCCGGCGCCCAGCCCACCGCCAGCAGCGGCTCGGCCACCACGTCGCGCGTGGCCACCCGCGGCACCACCCGCAGGAACTGGCTGACATAACCCAGCGTGTGACGGCGCAACGCCACGATCTCGCGCGGGCTGGCCTGCACCACGTCCACGCCGCCCACCACGATCCGGCCCGCCTGCGCCAGGTAATTGCCATAGACCATGCGCATCAGCGTCGACTTCCCCGCGCCCGACGCCCCGGTCAACGCCACGCATTCCCCCGGCGCGACGGACAGCGAAGCGCCCGCCAAGACCTCGATGACCGCACCGCCCTGGTTGTGCAGCGTGAAACTCTTGCCCGCGCCCTCGATCTCGATCATCCGCCCTGCCCTTCTTCTTGGCAAAAATACCCGAATCCCCAAGCCATCCGCCGCGCCGCGCTCAGACCTGCAGCACCGAACTGACCAGCAGCTGGGTATAGCCATGCTGGGGGTCGTCCAGCACCTGGTCGGTCAACCCGCTTTCCACGACCCGTCCGCCCTTCATCACCATCAGCCGATCCGCCAGCAGCCGCACCACCGCCAGGTCATGCGTGACCACGATCGCCGACAGGCCCATGCCGCGCACCAGCCCCCGCATCAGGTCCAGCAGACGCGCCTGAACGCTGACGTCCAGCCCGCCGGTGGGTTCGTCCATGAACACCAGCCGCGGCCCCGTGACCAGGTTGCGCGCGATCTGCAACCGCTGCTGCATCCCCCCCGAGAACGCCGAGGGCCGGTCGTCGATCCGGTCGGACGCGATCTCGACCCGGCCCAGCCAGTCCAGCGCCTGCGCCCGGATGTCCCCGTAATGCCGCGCGCCCACCGCCATCAGGCGTTCGCCCACATTGCCGCCCGCGCTGACCCCCATGCGCAACCCGTCGCGCGGGTTCTGGTGCACGAAGGCCCAGTCGGTGCGCGCCAACATCCGCCGCTCGGGCTCGCTCATCCGCAGCGTGTCGACCGGACCGGACCCGCGCGTGTCGAAGATCATCTCGCCCGCATCCGGCACGATCTGCCCGGCCAGACAGTTCAACAGCGTCGACTTGCCCGACCCGCTTTCGCCCACGATCCCCATCACCTCGCCGGGATACAGATCGAACGAGACATCGGCACAGCCGATCCGCCCGCCATAGGTTTTCGACACCCCCCGCACGGCCAGCAACGGGGCGACCTCGTGCCGGGACGTCTCCGCCCCGTCCCGGAAAATCCCTTGCGAAGGTTCCAGCACGCTCATGCCCCGGCCTCCGCTTCCGTCGCCGAGATCGCGCCGACATGGCCGTCCGCGCGCCGGCCCGCGCAGAAATCCGTGTCGGAACAAACGAACATCCGCCCGCCCGCATCATCGACAATCACCTCGTCCAGATAGCTGCCCTCGGCCCCGCACAGCGCGCAGGGATGATCGGCCTTCGTCGCCTCGAACGGATGGTCCTCGAAATCCAGGCTGACGACGCGGGAATAGGGCGGCAGGGCGTATATCCGTTGCTCGCGCCCCGCACCGAACAGCTGGATCGCCGCCATCTCCATCTTGGGGTTGTCGAACTTGGGGATCGGCGAGGGGTCCATCACGTAACGCCCCTCGACCCTGACCGGATAGGCATAGGCCGTCGCGATCTCGCCGTGCCGCGCGATATCCTCGTACAGCTTCACATGCATCAGCCCATATTCCTCCAGCGCGTGCATCTTGCGCGTCTCGGTCTCGCGCGGCTCCAGGAACCGCAGCGGTTCGGGGATCGGCACCTGGTAGACCAGGATTTGCCCCTCGCCCAGCGGTTCCTCGGGGATGCGGTGGCGGGTCTGGATGACGCTGGCCTCGCGCGTGCGCGTCGTCGTGGCCACCCCGGCCGTCTTCTCGAAGAACTTGCGGATCGAGACCGCGTTGGTGGTGTCATCCGCGCCCTGGTCGATCACCTTCAGCGAATCGGCGGGCGTCAGCACGGCCGCCGTGACCTGCACACCCCCCGTCCCCCAGCCATAGGGCATCGGCATCTCACGGCTGGCAAACGGCACCTGGTAGCCGGGAATGGCCAGCGCCTTCAACAATGTCCGGCGGATCATCCGCTTTGTCTGCTCATCGAGATAAGCGAAATTGTATTGAACGGTTTCCGTCATCTTAACGCCCCATTTACCCCGCACGCCGGATCGGCAACGACGACGGAGGCCCCCATGTTCGACTGGATCGCGACGATCACCTTCGACCAGATCGCCCTCAGCCTGGTGACGCTGGCCCTCCTGCGCGAGGGCATGGTGTTCGCCTTGCCCGATCGCATCGCCGGCCCCGGCGGCTGGCTGGTCGATACCGGCGAGGAATAGCCGCCCCTCATTCCGCGGCCTCCGCCGCGCCGTCCGCCGCCCCCGCCTCGGCCCTGATCCGGCGCACCAGTTCCAGTTCCGACTGGAAATCGACGTAATGGGGCAGCTTGATATGCTCCAGGAACCCCGACGCCTGGATGTTGTCGGCATGGGACAGCACGAATTCCGCGTCCTGCGCAGGCGCACCCACGTCGTCCTCGCCCAGTTCCTCCCAGCGCAGCGCCCGGTCCACCAGCGCCATCGAGATCGCCTTGCGCTCCGAATGCCCGAAGGTCAGGCCATAGCCCCGGGTGAACTGCGGCGGCTCGGTCTTGGACCCCGCGAACTGGTTCACCGTCTCGCATTCGGTCAGCACCATCTCGCCGATCTCGACCGCGAAGCCCAGCTCGGGGACCTCCATCTCGACCGCGACCGTGCCCACGCGCAACTCGCCCACGAAGGGATGGTTGCGCCCGTATCCGCGCTGGGTCGAATAGGCCATCCCAAGGACGAACCCTTCATCGCCGCGCGCCAGCGATTGCAGCCGCAACGCCCGGTTGGCGGGAAAATCCAGCGGCGCGCGGGTCAGGTCGGGCGGGGTTTCGTCCGAGGGCACCTCGGGCTGGATCAGCCCGTCCCGGTCCAGGAAGTCGGTGATCCGCGGCATCGGCGCCGCGCGCGGTTCGGCCTGCGGCGCCTCGGCGATCTCGGCGCCTGCGGCCAGCATGAAATCCAGCAACCGGTGCGTATAGTCGAAGGTCGGTCCCAGCACCTGCCCGCCCGGCGCGTCCTTGAACGTGGCCGAGATGCGCCGGTCGCAGGCCATCGCGCCGGTGTCCACCGGCTCCGACGCGCCCAGCCGCGGCAGCGTGGTGCGATAGGCCCGGATCAGGAAGATCGCCTCGATCAGGTCGCCGCGCGCCTGCTTGATCGCCAGCGCTGCAAGGTCCGGATCGTAAAGCGAGCCCTCGGCCATCACCCGGTTCACCGCCAGGGCCAGCTGCTCGCGGATCTGCGCGACGCTCAGTTCCGCAACCGACGGATCGCCCCGCCGTTCCTCGGCCAGCCACGCATGCGCGTTGTCGATGGCCCGTTCCCCGCCCTTGACCGCGACATACATCAGCCCGCCTCCACCTTGGTCGTGCGGGGCAGCGCGGCGATGCGCGCGCCCGCGGTGAACAGGAAATCCAGCCCCAGCGGGAACAGCGCGGCATTGGCGCGGAACGCCGCCACCTCGGGCAGGCCAAGCCGGTGCTCGACCTCGATCCCCGGCCCGGTCAGCCGCGCCCCCTCCGCCGCCAGCGCCGCCATCTCGACGATCAGCGTGGCCGACCGGTCGGGATAGTCCGGCGCGCCCATGCGCCATCCGTCCAGCGGCAGCAACGCCTCCCAGCACCCCACCGCGAAACTGGCCTCCGCGCGGCGGCACAGCGGCGCGCCGGTGTGAAAGGTGATCCAATCGCGCAGATCGGCGGTGTCATGCGCACCCGCCAGGTGCACCGGCGTCGTGCCATCCGCCAGCACCAACAGCGCCGTGCCCGCCGCCACCGACAGCGGCGCGGGCGGGACGCCCCCCGCGATGTCGAAGATGCGGCCGGGCCGCGCCATCGCCTCCAGCATCGCGCGGAACGCGATCGCCGCCGCGCGCGGGGCGTCGTCGAACCCGCCGGTCAGCGCCTGAACCTGCAT
>JBNGDM010000068.1:0-12917 GCA_049975105.1 Rhodovulum sp.
TCATGCAGGTCACCACTGCGACGGCGCGCATCTTCGCGATCCTGCGGGCGCTTGACGGGCATGATCGCCCAGCCGTGCCTCGTACCCGTCGCGAGGCGCTTTTCGCAGCCGTGCCCGGCGAAACCCACACGCTGGGGGTGCGGATGGCCGCCGATCTTTTCCGTCGGAAAGGCTGGGATATCACCCTGGAGCTTGGCCTGCCCCAGGATGCGCTTGTCGACCGGATCAGGGAGGCAAGACCTGTCCTGATCGGCCTGTCTGCGGCCGGGGCCCATGCGGCCCCGGCTCTGGCCAGGCTGATCGTTGCCTTGCGGATGACCGTGCCTGCCCCGGTCATCGTCGTGAGCGGACAGATCGTGCACGAGGCCGGGGACGTCGTGGCGGCAACCACGCCCGACGCCATCATCACGGAAATAGGGGAGGCAGAGTTGGTCCTCGCCCGCTTGTGGGACGAACGCATCTCGCGCCCCAAGCCCGACGCCCTCCCCCGGGCCTGAACAGCCGCCCTTGCAGCCTGTCGCGAAACCGGAGCGTGCACGATCTCTTCGGCGCAGACACGCCCTTATGTCACGATACGGCAACGGCGGAAAATTCCGTGCGTGGTCAAGCCGTTCGCGGCAGGTCCCGCACGCATCGAATGCCTCGATCTTTCGCAAGCGGCTATTCAAACAGGCCTGTTATTCTATCTCATTCGTCAGAGGAGAGGGCAAATGCGCGGAACCATGACAACCCTGGTGAGTATTCTGTCCATCGCGGCATTGCCTGCCGCCGGCCACGAGATCGGCTTTGATCGCGGCTGGAAGGAGCAGAGGTTCTCCCTCTTGTCCAGCAATGAATACGACCTCGGAAGGAATAGTTTCGATGTGCGATCCGATGGCACTGTCTCGCTTTTTTGGACAGCGCTTCCGACGTCCCTGTGGCGAACCCGTGTGGCCTCCTGGACATGGGCCGTCGAGAAATCGGTTCCTCCGACCGATCTGACCCGAAAGGGCGGGGATGACCGGAACCTGTGGCTGTAATTCGTTTTCCTGCCAGAGCAGGTGGCGCGGGAGGTTCAAGGAAGCGGTGTCCGTACACTTCTCGATAACCCCAATGTCCGTGTCCTGATGCACATTTGGGGTGGCGACAATGCGCAAGAGGAGATCCTGCCGAGTCCGTATCTGGGACTGCGTGGGCGAAGCATCGTAAAGAGAGCTTCGGGAACCGGCTCCGCTGCCGAGCGCGTCGACCTGGTCCGCGACCATCGTCGGGCCTTTGGAGATGAGCCCGGGAGCCTTGTTGGTATCGCCATCTCGTCGGACAGCGATGATACGGGCACAGAAGTCCGGGCACGGATTGCCGAATTGCGCTTGGAGTGAGAGGGCGCGTTGTAAGATCCGGGTGAGGGACGTACCGGGCCGAAGTCCGGGGCTACCGCAAGACGCACTACTGACTTGTTTCGGGGGCATTCCGGGTCGCCAGCGCGATCGCCAACTCGGCCAGCGCGCCCTCCAGCGCCGGGACAAGGTCGGTGCTGTCGTCCACGGAGCCCGCGTCCGTGTTGATTTGGAAGGCTACCGTCACGCCGTGATCGGCATAGTGGCGCAGGCTGGAGACATAGCCGGGAATCCAGCCGCCATGGCCATAGACCGGCCCGCGCGGCGTCTCGGTATAGATCGCGACGCCGGCCCCGTATCGGATGCTCGGCGTGTCCGGCGCGACCGGCACGCCGTCCAGCAACCGGTCGAGATAGGGTTCCTCTAGGGCCGTGCCGCCGAACAGCGCCTGCCCCCAGCGCGCCAGATCGGACGCAGTAGAGGCCAGGCCGCCCCCGGTCCATTCCACCGCCGGATCCCAAACCAGCCGCCCCGCCGCATCCGCCGTCCGGACCGGCAGGCCGAACGGGTTGCCCGCGACCGTGTAACCGACGGCGAGCCCGGGGATATCCGGCCGGTCCGAGGGACGTGTTTCGCGCAGCGCCAGCGGGTCGAGCAGCCTCTCGCGCAACACGTCGTAATAGGGCCGCCCGGTCGCCCGCTCGATCACCAGGCCCAGCAGGATGTAGCCGGTGTCGCTATAAGCCCATCCGGTTCCGGCCTTGAACAGCGGGTCTTGCCCCAGGACGAAGGCCAAGACCTCCTCGGGGGTGAAGGCCGACCCTTTGTTCGTGATCCGCATTGCCAGCGCGGCCTGGAACTCGGGCAGATGCGGATGGTCGGGCAGGCCCGACTGGTGCCGCAGCAGGTAGCCAATCGTGATCGTCGCGGCATTTGGCAAGCGGTTGAACCAGGGCCGGTCGCCCAGGTGATCGGCCAAGCGGTCGGCCTGCGACAGGCGCCCCTCGGCCTCCAGTGCCAGTACTGTCGCCGCGACGAAGCTCTTTCCGATACTCGCCGCCAGCATCGGCGTGTGGGGCGTCATCGCGCGGCCCGCCTCGACATCGGCCAGCCCGCTGGCCGCCTTGATCACCCGGTTGCCGGGCAAGGCAATCGCGGCCGTCGCGCCGGGAAAGCCGTAACGATCCCGGAACCGGTCGAGCACCGCCGCCAGTTCGGAGGCGGGGTCCTGCGCGGTCGCTGGGGCCGCCGTGACCAGGCAAAGGCCGATCGCGGCGAGAAGGCGTTGGACCCGCATGGCCATCACCCCGCTGCGGGGCGCGGCACGACCTCGATCGTCGCGACGGTGCGGGAAAATAGGCTGCCGCGGCATCCCCAGACGACCGCCGCCGCAATGGCGAGGAGGATCCAGGTGTCCCAGGGTTGGGCGTCGGGCCAGAACGGGTTGATCAATTGCCAGTGGAACAGCATCGGCAACAACAGGCTGCCCCGCGCGCTGTTGAAGACCGGCGTGACCAGGATCGCCAGCGTCACGTTTCCGATGAAAAAGGGCAGGAAGGCCCAGTTCTCGAACACCACACCGGCCAGGAAAAAGGCCGGCAGGTGCCAGATCCCCCAGGTTGCGCCGATCAGCGCCCCGGCCCAGATCGGGGCCATGTGCCGTTGCAGGACCGGCTGGGCAAGGCCGCGCCAGCCCAACTCCTCCATGGGGCCGAGAAACAGCATCATCCCCATCAGCGCCAGCACCGGCCCGGCGCCCTCGGGCGGCAGGGGCGCCAGCACTGGCCCGCCTTTGACCAGCGACCCGGCGACAAAGACCAGCGGCAACCCGACGAGGATGAACAACCACCAGACCGGGGCACAACGCCAGAGCAACAGCCGCGACAGAAAGGCCCGCAGCCCGCGCCACCCGGCCCGAACAACGATCAGCGTGACCGCGGAAATGGCCGGTGCCCAAGTGGCCAGGAAAAACAACGGGTGCGCACCGCTGATCTGGCCGAAAGTTGCTGCCATGGCCTCGGGGAACAGGATGTAGCTGCCGACGATCCCCCAGGTCAGGGCGAAGGTTCCCAATACGAAGGGCAACAAGACCCATGTCGGCATGTCCTGGGCGGTTGCCTGCGATGGTCGCGTCATGTCCGTTACTCGCGTGAATGCTCTTGCCTGCATCCTAAACGGTCCGGCCCAACGGATCACGCGGTTTTGCTCGGGGCTGAGGGCTTCGGCGCTAGGGAATAGGAGACTGCACCGACGAAGACGGGCCAATCCTCGCTGCGTGGCATCACTTCATGCGAAAAAATTATCAATTTCAGACAATACCTTACGCGAAATTCTCGTGCCGCAGGTCATTTTTCTGAAGAAATTTCTTTCGTCCGAAAGAAACGAGCCAAAATTCTCTTCAGGTCGGGTGACCTGATGACGATGACCCCCGGCACGGACCGGGAAAACGCAGCAGGCAAGGAGGTGCGATCAGGCGGGCGATAAGCCTGCGCTGACCACACAACAAAATCAACTGAAAGACTGCTGAGGCCGACCGCCCGCCTGGGTGGTCCGTGCCGAAGGGACACGCCTCCCGTGTGACCGGAGACGCCGCACAAGCGCCTGCGGTGACCGGGCGAAGTGTGCCGGACGCATGAGGCGGCCGCGCCGGCAAGTCGATCCCGATCCCCCCAGTTCCAATACCGCCAAGGAGATACGAGATGCCCCGTAACCCGCGCGAAATTCGCAACACCCTCGCCGCCCTGCGGAACATTCACATCGAGACCAACCAGCGCGATCTGTCGCTGGAAGACCGCCTCTCCCGCCTTCTCGAGCTTGACGAGGATGGCAATTTCCTGCCGGTTCCGGTGCGCTTCACCGCAAATCTCGAAACCCGTGGTATCGCGCTGATCGAGGCGGCCGGCGGCGGGAAGACCACGGCGATCCGCCGCCTCCTTGCCAGCATCCCGAGCCTTGGGCTGGACCCCGAAACCGGCATGGCGCGCTATGTGGAGGTCACGGTTCCGAACCCGGCGACCCAGAAAAGGATCGGGAAAGCCATCCTGAAGGCCGTGGGGGTTCGCGCCATTGCGAGAGAGACCGGGGATGAAGGTGATTTGCAGGGTTCCGATGATCAGCGGACCGTCCTCGACCACACAAAGAAACTGGTTCGGGTCGGCATCGATCTCGGCAAATGCATCCCGGTAGCAATCCTCCAGGGCCGGCGAGGCGCTTTCCCGCGACGCACCGAGGACGTCATCGGCCAGCATCGTGACAATCGCAGCCAGGTCCGCGGCGGTTGCCCGACGGTAACGCGGTTCACCCATGTGTCTTATCCCCTCTCTCTTCATTGCCGACAGCGTCCATGGGAGTTTGTGGGGCGGGTGCGATCATTTCGCCGCAGCCGGTTCAGCGCCCGGGTTGCGGCGTGGAGAGGCAGGGCGCCGGTTGCCAAAGACGCCGGCGGAAGGCCGCAAGGCAGAGCGCGGCGATGATCAGTTCGACAACGAGGGCACCGATGACGCTGCCCGACGGCATCCCGTCTACCGCGAGGCCAACCAGCCGCCCGACCGGGAAGGCGATAAACACCGTCAGGGCCGCCGCCATGGAAACGGGCAGGATCACGTGCCTCCAGATACCGAGCAGCATCAGAAGGCCGAACCCCGTTAGACCGGCGCCGGGGGCACGCAATTCGCTCAGCAGGTCGGCGTCTTCGCCGAGCGCGATGCCGTAGCCGGCGTAGAAGGCGTGCGGCGCGAACAGGATGAAAGCACCTGTGACAAGCGCGGTGAGGCCGGAGAGACCGAGCGCGAACTTCTCAAGTCGTGTGGGGCGCATGTCCGAGTCCTTTCATCGGGTGGTGTCAGGCGGCGCTTGTCCAGGCGCCGGTTCGGGCGGCGGCCCGGGCGAAACCCGCGAAATCGCGGGGGCCACGGCCGAGCGCGCGCCTCACGCCGTCCGTGATGTGGGCGTTGCGCCCGTCCAGCGTTTCGCGCGCGATGGCGGTGAAGACGTCAGCCACGAAAGCCCCGCCCGCGTCGACGATGTGTGCGTGGAACTCCTCGAAGCTGATCGGGATGTGCCGGATCTCGCGCCCGGTGGCCTGCGACAGCTCGGCCGCCATCTCGGTGAAGGACATCAGGTGCGGTCCCGTCACTTCGTAGAGTTCACCCTTGTGGCCCCCTTCGGTCAGCGCCGCGACGGCGACATCGGCAATGTCGTCGATATCGATGATGGGTTCCGCGACATCGCCGCCGGGCATCGGCAGGACGCCGGCCAGGACCGGATCGCGCAGGTAGCCCTCCGAGAAGTTCTGCGCGAACCACGCGGCCCGGACGATGGTGAAGTCGACGCCCGCATTGCGCACCACCTCTTCGCCCAGCCGGGCGTGGTGTTCGCCGCGCCCCGAAAGCAGCACGAGGTGCTCGACCTCCACGTCGCGGGCCGTCTCGCAAAGGGACTCGAGCTTTTCCACGGCTCCGGGGAAGGCGAGATCGGGAAAGTAGGTCACATAGGCCGCACGGGCCCCACGGAGCGCCGGCGCCCAGGTTTCCGGCGCGTCCCAGTCGAAGGGCGTGGTCGAGCTGCGCGAGCCGCGGCGCACGGGCAGGCCCCGTGCCTCGAGACGGCCGGCGACGCGGCGGCCGGTCTTGCCGGTTGCGCCGATGACGAGGATCTCCTGGTCTTTCATGGTGGTCTCTCCCTGGCTTCGGTGTCGGTCACCAAGGGATAGGCGCGGGGATGCCGCGCGGTCTTGACCGACGATGCCAGCCTTTTGACCGCCGCCGCCAATGCACCCGTCAGCGGCGGAAGATCTCCTTGCGGTAGGTCGCGGGCGTCGTGCCGACCCAGCGCTTGAACGCGCGGGTAAAGGCGCTTTGCTCGGAGAAACCGGTGAGGAACGCGATTTCGGCGAGGGAATGGCTCTCATCCCGCAAGAGCCCCTCGGCAAGGTCGCGTCGGGTGTCCTCGGTGAGGCTTTGAAAGGTCATTCCGTGCTCGGACAGGCGCCTGTGGAAGGACCGCGCACTGAGCCCGAGGCCGCTTGCGATCCCGGCCATCTTCGGCGCCCCCTCGCTGAGGGCCTGGGCGATTGCGGCTTTCGCCTGACTGACCAGGTCGGGCTCGCGGGTGATCTCGGAGAGTTCCGCGTCGAGATGCGTGGCGAGGTAGCGCGAGATCCCCTCGTCCCCGAGGATGTTGGGCCGGGCCAGCATCTCGTCGGCATAGAGGATCGCGTCGAGGTCGGCACCGAAGCGCACCGGGCAGCCGAACCATTCCTCGTGCGCGGCGACCCGGCGCGGGGCGGGATGCCGGACCAGCACTTCCACGGGCGCGAGCGGCACCGGGCAGACCTGCCTTGCGATGGACACGGCGCTGGCAAGGGTCGCCTCGTTCGACAGCCGCATCCCCAGGCGCCGGTCGCCCGCCCGATGTAGGATGAAAAGCGTGCCCCCGGTCGCCGGCCGCAGCTCGTACTCCGCGACGCTGGTCCACAGGCGCGCATAGCGCTCCACCCGCGCGTAGGACGCCCCGAGCGTCGTGGCCGCCTTGAAGGCGAGCCCGAGCGCGCCGTATTCATCAAGCCGCATGGAGGCGCCCGCGCGCACCGGCAGGTCAGTCGCGTCGATCTGATCGGCGATCCTCTCGAGCATGTCGTAGTAGCGCCCGGCTGGAACCATCTTCCTGGCATTCAAGGCATCATCGAGGGCGATTCCGACGCCGGCCAGCATCGCCGCCGCATCAACCCCACTGCCCGCCGCGGCGACCACCTTGCGCGCGAAGAGCGACGTCACATACCCCATGCCCCGCAGTCTAAGGTGCGCGTGGCGAGCCGCCAAGCGCGCCGTGATCCTGGGCGCGAGGCGGACGGGATGTCCTCCTTTCGCCGAACCTTGGAGCGCCCCGCACGTGCAGGACAGGCCCACAATCAGATCGATGCACGGGCAGCCTTCCCGGTTCGGCCCATTGCGGACTTTGGTCAGTGGACCAAGCGCTGCGTTGCAGTTTCCCCGAAGCAGTCGTGCAACACATTATACAGCATTTCGCTGGCCGGACGCCAGCTATGCGGACGGAGCAGCCGTTCGCCATAAATGCGAACCGGGATCCGCACGAAATTCGTCTGTCCGTTTCAGTCCCATAGTTCATCTCATTTGCCGCAATAAATACTATCAAAGGAGCGGCATCAAACCGCGACACGTCCATTTCGGGTCGTGCCGACCCCGTGTCATACGGAGTCGGCGCGGCCAGCTATTCGTAGGCGCCAGCGGAATAGGTGAGCTCGTAGCTGTGGCTGTAAAGCTCGAAGACGATTCCGAACGGGTCTTCGACGTAGACCATCCGGTAGGGTTTAGTTCCTGGAAAGTATTCGCGCACCGGCATCCGCTGCCGCCCGCCTGCTTCTACGATACGTTGAGCCAGACCTTCGACGTCCGGGTCCTGCACCGCGAAGTGGAATGTGCCATGGCGTTTGTGTTCGAGCTTGTCCTCGGGCGCGTAGTTCCCGGGGAACTCGAAGATCTCGACACCGGTGCCATCGGCGGTTGATAAGTGCGCAATTCTGAGCGAACCCCATCCAGGGCCGAACACGTCCGTACACATAACGCCGATGGCGCTGTCGTCCTCGACGGCCTCAGAGGGTTCCATCACGACGTAGAACCCGAGCACTTCGGAGTAGAATTTCACGGCGGCGTCGAGGTCCGGAACAGACAGTCCGATGTGGGAAAAGGTGCGTGGTGTTTGGGTCATCTTATTTCTCCATTCGCGTTGCGTTGACACCGATATGGACTGCTCTTACTGCTTTGTGAAATTATCAAACGATAAAGAAATAAAAACGGAGTGTTATCATCCGATGCTCAATGCCACTTGGCTCGAAACATTCACTACCCTTTGCGAAATCGGACACTTCACCCGAGCCGCAGAGCGCCTGAACATGACCCAGCCGGGCGTGAGCCAGCATCTGCGGAAACTTGAACAGCAGGTCGGACAGGCGCTGATCAGTCGGCAGGGAAAGAGCTTCACCATTACACCAGCGGGCGAGGCAGTATTCGCTCTCGGACTGTCGCGTCGAACCGAAGAAAAGCGTCTGCGTGACGACATCGAGACCGATGACCGGGACTCGGGACCGGTTCACATCGCCTGCTCTGGCAGCTTCGCGATGCTGCTCTACCCGGCCCTGCTGCCTTGGATGCGCGGCGCGCCCGACCTGAGTGTTCACCTCGAAGCGGCACCGCAGGCCGAGATCCTGGCAGGGTTGCTGGGAGGACGTTTCGACTTGGGCGTGCTTGGGGCGGACCCCGACCACGTGCGGCTGGAGGCCAAACACATCGGGCGCGAGGAGCTTTGTCTTGTCCTGCCAGCGGACGCAGCCGACACGCCTTTGTCTTTCGCCGATCTCGAGGCTCGCGGTTTCATCGCGCACCCAGATGGCTACGGCTATGCCGATGACTTGCTGCGACTGAATTTCCCGGACAATTACCTTGGTGCCGACCGGCTAAGCGTGCGCGGTTCGGTCAATCAGATCGGTCAAATCCCTGCCCCCGTAGCCAAGGGGGTCGGCTACACACTCCTACCCCGAAGCGGTGTAGAAGCTTTCATCGAGAAAGAGAGCCTCTCCGTCTTCCAGCTTCCGAAGCGCCGTTGGCACGAACTTTGGCTCGTCGTGCGTCGCGGCCGCTGCTTGTCGGCGAGGGCGCGCTACGCGCGGGATGTGATTGAAGAAGCGGCTGGCCAGCTCCGGTGAGCGCAAAATCGTCCGCTTGAAGAGACAGGCCGACACGAAATGCGGAGACCCCTAAATTATTTCTAAAGATACTGACGGGGAGCAACATTCTTGAGGCCACGCTTTGCTCGGAAGCGTTATACATGATGAAAGGCGCTCGAATGACTTAGCCTCCACTAATGTCCCCCACCCAATCAAGAAACACCCCCAGTCGCCGAAGACCCGAGACGCGGGTAAGATAGAGCGCGGAGATATTCAAAGGGGCGGCGTCGAGCTCGCCGGGAAACAGCTCAACCAATCGGCCTGCCTTGATATCGTCTGCGATCATGAAATCGGAAAAACGCGCGATGCCAAGCCCGCCTAATACCATCTGACGCACGGCCTCCCCATTGCCCGCAGTCAGGGCGGGGGGGACCGTCACGGGGGTGGACAGACCAGTAAAGCGCAGCGTGTTGATATGATCTGGTGCCGCGAAGCGCACTTGTTCCAACTGCGCGAGGTCGTTTGGTGTTTTCGGCCAGCCTTTGCGATCGAGGTATTCCGGCGTAGCCACCAATTTCCAAGCCGTGCGCCCCAAGGGGCGGTGCAACATGTCGCTATCAGGCAGCTGGTCCAGCCGAATGGCAACATCAGCGTGACTGCCGATCAGATCCACCAGCGAGTCCGTCATGTCGATCGACAGCTGAATGTCCGGATACTTTGCGTGAAACTCGGCCAGACGCGGGGCGAGGACATGCAGCACGTAAGGCACGGGGGCGTTCACACGCAGTGGCCCGGCGGGGGCTTGCCCACTTGTTGCGATCTCTTGCAGGGCTTCGCTGCGGTCTAAAATCTCAAGTGCCTCGGCTAAAACGGCAGCGCCTTCGGGGGTGATCTCGATGGATCGCGTGGTGCGGCGCAACAGCGTGACCTTCAGCTGCTCTTCCAGCCGCGTGACCGACCGGCTGAGCGTAGAGGCAGACACCCCCCTGCGCCGCGCGGATTCAGCAAAGCCCCCATCATCGACGATCCCGACAAAGGCAGCCAAATCCCCCATACGCAGCAATTCGTGCATTTTTTGCAATGAACCATTCCAAGCTTGCCTGTTCTCGCAACAGATAGCGGCTGGCATATGTGGCGTCGACATCAAATTTATTGGAGAAAACCGATGCCACTTGCCCTTTGGGCGCTGACCATCAGCGCCTTCGCCGTCGGAACGACCGAGTTCGTCATCGTCGGCTTGCTTCCCACCATCGCCGAAGATCTTGGCGTTTCTATCCCCTCCGCTGGCCTTCTGGTCAGTCTTTACGCCCTTGGCGTGACCATCGGTGCGCCAGTGCTGACCGCCATGGCAGACCGCGTGCCGCGCAAGACGCTATTGCTGCTCTTGCTGGGGCTGTTCACACTTGGGAACGCCTATGCAGCCTTTGCGCCGGATTACGGCAGCCTTGTCGCTGCGCGCTTTATTACCGGCCTGGCGCATGGCGTGTTCTTTGCAATCGCTTCGACCATTGCCACCGATCTTGTGGAGCCTGAAAAGGAAAGCTCAGCCATTGCGCTGGTGTTCCTTGGTCTGACTGTCGCGCTTGTGACGGGTGTGCCCTTGGGAACGTTCATCGGCCAAAACTTCGGCTGGCAGTCGACCTTCCTCGGGGTTGTCGCGCTTGGTGTGATCAGTTTCATCGCGTCTGCCATCTTGGTGCCCGCCAATCTGACCAAAGCTGCCTCGGCAGGGATCAAGGCACAGTTGCAGGTTCTGACCTCACCCCGCCTTCTGCTGGTCTATCTAATCACGGCTGTCGGCTATGGCGGTAACTTCATCGCCTTCACGTTCCTCGCGCCCATGCTGAACGAAGTGACTGGTCTATCTGCAGGCGCGGTTAGCATTGTGCTGCTGCTCTATGGTGCATCTGTCGCCGTGGGGAATATCGCTGGCGGCAAACTGGCTGACCGTATTGGTGCAGTGCCGTCCCTGACGGTGATCTTTTCTGGCCTTGCGATATCACTGGTCGCACTTGGTGCCTTCCTTACACACCCGATTGCAGCCATCGCAGTTGCGGCCTTCTGGGGTGGCTTTGCCTTCGCCAACGTGCCGCCACTGCAATCCTATGTCGTGCAAATTGCGCGCGAAGTATCCCCCGGTGCGGTGGATGTGGCGTCCGGCCTGAACATCGGTGCGTTCAACCTTGGCATCGCAGTAGGCGCATGGGCTGGTGGACTCGTGGTTGAAGGCGTCGGCCTTGCCGCTGCGCCTTACATCGGCGCTGGTGTGGTGGTGCTCGGGATCGTTTTGGTGCGCCTGTCTGGCCGTCTGAACGCAACAACACCCCAAGCTGTTGCTGCTGAATAACCTCACTTGCCCCGCCGCATCTTTGGTCCGGTGGGGCAAATCATTAAACTGAATGATTGTACCGCGTCTGCGCTAACAATTGATCCGCAAAAACCGCATGAATTTTGGCATCCATCAATCCCAATGTCTGCTTTTTATGCCAGAACTCTATTGGTTTGCACCCGCAGCGAAGGTCGGCTGTCCGCCCTTCGGCCCGAAGAATTCCACATCGTCAATCTTGCGCGCATGCTATGGACGACGATAGGCCCACGTGTATTCCCGATCTGGACTGCCTCCCGGCCTCCGTTGGGCCCTGTAGATGATCCATCACGCCGGGGCTCGGACGGCGCCCATCCCGTTGCCCCCTATTCACATGGAGAAGCCGGTTCCGGTCAATGATAGACTGGCCGGTTTTCCAACAGCTCCGCCCTGTCCAGCATGCGCGTGACCATCCGCAGGTTGGGCTCGAGGCCAGAACGGGGAACCCGATCCAGGGTTTCGGCGATGGCATCGATGGCGGGCGCCGTCAGCCCGCGCCGCGCGCCCTCACGCCGAGCGAAGGCCTGCAGGTCCGCGATCCCCATGCCCGGCAGGGTCAAGGGCGGGCACCGGCTGAGCAGGGGCGCGGGCAGGCCGGACAGGCTGTTCGCCGTCATCACCCACGTGATCCAGGACATGTCGAACCGCAGCTGGAAATACGGGCAGTCCCAGGCCCGTGCGGTCAGCGGCTCCAGCAAGGGCAGCAGCGCGTTGCCCATGTCGTAGGACCGGCCCTTGTCCGAGGTCACGGCCCCGGCCTTCTCGACCTCGTCCAGCACGATCACCGGGTTGCCGACAAGCTGTGCGAGGATCGTGGTCAGGGGCCTGCCGGGCGCGGCCGAGGACCAGCCGCGCTGCATCCCGGTCAGGGCAAAGCTGGCCGGTTCGCCGGTCGCGTCGATCGTCGTGGCGGGCAGCCCCACGACCTGGGCCAGGCGCCGGGCCCAATGGCTCTTGCCGATGCCGGGCGGGCCCACCAGCAGCAGGGGCGGCATGCGAAAGCCGGCCGCGCCCTGGCGCACGGACCGGCGCATCGCGTGCCAGGCGGCCTCGGTCGCCGGCGCCATCCAGGGCATTTCCGCCTGCAGGGTGGCGGCCAGCTCGTCGGCGCGCGCCTCGCTGCCGATCTCCACCAGCGTGACCCCGTCGCGCAGAGGGGCGAGGCGCTCGCGATCCTCCTGCCGAAGGTGACCCAGCCTGGTCGCGGCGGTCAGCCTTTCGACATAGCGCGCGGCCCGGCGGTCGATGCGTGCCTCATCCTTGGCTGGCAATTGAGAGGCAAGGAATGTGTCCTGCTCTTTCGGGTCATCGACCCAACCCCGGGCCCTGGCCCGGTAGCCCAGCAGGAAGCGGCGCAGGCGGCCACGCACCTCGCGGGCAGTCGGGATCTCTCTGCCCGGGCGGGCGTCGACGAAGGGAATGCGAGCCATGGGGTATCCTTTCTGGCACGACGATGCCGCCGCCAGCGCGACGCCACCGCGCGACCGCCCGGAGGGCGGCCGGTGGTTTCATGAAAGGACCCGGGTCTTGGGCAGAGAGGAAGCAGGAGCAGGGC
>JBNGDM010000069.1:0-12791 GCA_049975105.1 Rhodovulum sp.
GGGATGACGAGACCGGGCGCCCGGTCCCGGGCGCGCTGGTGCGCCACTGGCTGCCCGGAAACTGGTCGGGGTCTGCAAAGGCAGAGTTACGCACGCTGCGCGCCGGCGCCTGCATGCGTCAGGTCGGCGAAAGGCCGTTCCTCGCCTATGCGTGGTTCTCGACGGCGACTCCTTCGGCTATGGCGCGGGTGTTTCAGGCCTATGACTGCGACTATGCCATGCTTCTGGACATGAACGCGATGGAACACACCTACATGGCGCTTTACACCCCCGGACCCGCAGGCGGTATCGACACCCGCCACCTGGTCTCAGGCATGTCCCAGATAGACGCGCGCCGCCGCGATGGCACGCGGATTCCGCGCTTCCTGGGTTCGGCGGATAATCGCGATTTCTTCTACCTCTTGCGCAAGGAGCGCGCGGAATGAGAGCTCTGATCACAACTGTCGTGATCGCAATGGCTGCCCTTGCCACCGCACCGGCCGTTGCCCAGAACCTGGCCGATCGCAACGCGGCCCTTTTCGACGAGTTGCGACAGGTGCGCGGCGTGCGCGGGCCCGCCCTTGACCGGATCAAGGCGATCTTCGCGGGCTCGGCGGTGCTCGGACAGGGCAATCCGGCAATCACCCGCCATGCCATTAGCCGCGCCGAATGCAATGCGCGGACGGGTGGCAACGCCGTGGCACGTTATGCGAATGCCCGTTTCGAAAGGATATGCGGGGCCAAGTTCATGGCCCCGCTCTACGATCCCGCGACCCAGCGCCCGGAAGACGCCACAGCCTGCATCGACCAGTTCGAATACCCCAATATTCCGTGCGCCTATCCGGTCGTGTGGGTCAAGGCACGCGAGGCGGCCGAGATCTGCGCCGCCGAGGGCAAGCGGTTGTGCGATGCGCATGAGTGGGAAGGCGCCTGCGCGGGCGCTTTGACGCCCCCCGATTACCGTTTCGACCTTGCGCGGGGCCTGTCGGCCTCGGCCGCGGTCAAGCGAATGCGTGCTGCTCATAACGCGAAATACCAGGGCTCCGCGCGCTGGAGCTATGGCCCCACCTTCCGCACCGGGATCTGCGCCCAGAACAGTGCGAAAAGCCCGACCTGCCCGGGCGGCGGTTGGCGCAATTGCGGCTCGAATACCTATCCGGTAGGGAGTTTTCCCGGCTGCATAAGTCCCTTGGGCGTCTATGACCTGAACGGCAATGCGGCTGAGCACATGAACCTTCCCCTTGCCGCGGACCAGATGGCCAGTCGCGGCAGCACGACGCTGGGCGTAACCGAAATGAAGGGGTCGTGGTTCATCTGGGACAGCTACCGTGCCCACCCCGACTGGTGCCGCTGGCGCGCGCCCTACTGGCATGGTGATCGGGTGATGAGTCCGCGCAGCCACGAAAATTACCATCTCGGCTTCCGGTGCTGCAAGACTCTGCGATAACCAAGGGCAACGCCAAGGATTTTCAAGAAAATCCTTGGCAGTATTCTTGCTCAAGAGATTTGGCGCCTCGCTTACCGATAGAGCGACGCCATCAATCGTGCGGGCGCCTGGATCGGACCTTCGCCACTCAGGATGGCGGCATAGGTCGGATCAGCAAGCAGATCGGCGAGGGCAACCGCATGCCCGCCGACATAGGCCGTCTCGCTGACCAGCCGCACGCCGTGGCTGTAATCTGCATACCGCGCACCATGCACCGTCGACAGCGGCTGGATCGGTTGGCCATTCGGCTTGTGCCAGCCATAGATCGCCACTCGGCCCGGGTTGCGGCGGAGCCGGTTCGTCAGCACCAGGTCCTTCTTCTGCCCGGCCGTCAACTGACCGGCGCGGCCGCGCGTCTGGCCGTCAACGGTCCGGTTATGCTGCCAGAAATAGCGTGTCGAGGTCATCGCCGCCCCGGGCGTCATTGGTCGCGGCGCAAGGCGCAGCCGGGCTTGGGCGAAGATCGCGTCGACCATCCTCGTCGTGGGCAGCAGGAAACCGAAACGGTCCGCGATCCGTGCCGCCGCGGGCAGGCCCATGGGCACGCGTAGGAAATCGCGGTCGTTTCCAAGTGCAAGGTAATCGGGCGTCACGCAGATCGTCACCTCGCCGGTGCGACCGCTGGGCAGGCGCCCCCTGATCGTGACCGGAGTCAACTGGCGCAGGAAGCCGGGAAGGTTCCCGGCGAGTAGTTCCCGTTCGATCAGGCGGTCGCGCTCGGCCCCCTGCAAACCGTCCATCCGGCGCGCAAGCGCACTGCCGGAAGCCGCGCCGCGCGACCGATCCGGGATACCGGCGGCAAGTCGCGCGCTGCATGCGGTACTCGGGTCGGCAGCCATCTGCGGCGTGGCCAGCCGCGCCTTTGCAAGCGAGCCCATGGCCGACGGCGCGCGTGCAACCATGCCGGCCGGGCGCAGGCGCGGACGCAAGGATGTCAGGACTACTGCCTCCGGGGGCGTCGCCGTTTTTGCGACGGCCGATGCGAGCTCTGCATAAGCTGGACGGGACCGGGGCCGACGCGGCGCGGGCTCGGACAAGGCCACCGCTCGAGCCTCCGGACGCGGCGGCGGGATCAGGGCGGGGGCACCGCTCACCACCGGCACAACAACAGAGGGCGCGTTGGCAACCGCTGGAGCGTCGGGCGTCTGCGGTTGCGGGACAGGCGGTTGAGGTTCGGCAGGCGCCGATGGCAAAACCGACGCCGTCGAAGAAGAGTGCGACGGGCTGCGCGTCCGACTTTGCACGGGCACGGCATCCGGTGCCTCCGGCATACGCATGACCAAGGTGTCGGACGGCGGATCGTCCCGGCCGGAAACGGCGTCGGCTCGTATCTCGGCGGGATCAGAGCGGAAAAAGGGCGTTTTGCCGGTCATAACAAATGAAGCCCCGGCAATCGACACGCCGATCAACGCGGTCAGCGCTGCGCCCCCCAGCCACGGGCTCCGGTCTTCCTGAGGGGAAAACCGGTCGAACGACCGGGCGATCTCGGCGGCCTGCCGATCTCGGGACTTGGGCTCCGCGGCCTTCTGGCGCTCTTGCGTCATGGTCCATTCACATATCGGCAAGGTTATCCCCAAGCAAGATAACCTACTTGCACTCACCGGGGGTTAACGCTTTTGGCGGCGGGATTCCGCCCATGGGTTGGTGTGCCGCGAAGGCTTATCCCCGGGGCCGGTTGTCGATGATCCGCTGGGCCTTGCCCTGCGACCGGACAACCTCGCCGGGCGCCTTGACCTCGACCTCGGTCGAGACGCCAATCACGTCCTTGATCCGCTTGTGCAGCATCCGCGCCGCAGCCGCGCGCGAGGCTTCGTCGGTGGAGTCGGGGCTGCATTCAACGTGCAGGCGCATCGCATCCATGTGACCCGCGCGGTAAAGCTCGATCTGGTAGTGGTTCGTCAGCCCGCCCGTGGCGACCACCAGTTCCTCGACCTGCGACGGGAACAGGTTCACGCCGCGCAGGATGATCATGTCGTCCGAGCGGCCCGTGATCTTGGCCATCCGCCGCATCGACCGCGCCGTTCCCGGCATCAGCCGCGTCAGGTCGCGCGTGCGATAGCGGATCATAGGCAGCCCCTCCTTGGTCAGTGTCGTCAGCACCAGTTCGCCGACCTCGCCATCGGGCAGCACCGCGCCGGTCTCGGGGTCGATGACCTCGGGAAAGAAATGATCTTCCCAAAGGTGCAAGCCGTCCTTTGTCTCGACGCATTCATTGGCCACGCCCGGGCCCATGATTTCCGACAGCCCATAAAGGTCAACCGCGTGCATGTCGAAGGCGGCTTCGATCTCGCGGCGCATCGGGTCGGTCCAGGGCTCGGCGCCGAACAGGCCGGTCTGAAGCGGGGATTGCCGCGGATCGAGGCCGCGGCGATGGTATTCTTCAAGTATGTTGAGGATATAGGAGGGCGTGACCATGATCGCGGTGGCGCGGAAATCCTCGATCAGCGTCACCTGCCGCTCGGTCATCCCGCCCGACACGGGCACCACGGTCGCGCCGAGGCGCTCGGCGCCGTAATGCGCCCCCAACCCGCCGGTGAAGAGCCCATAGCCATAGGCCACGTGCACCACGTCGCCCGGGCGTACACCGCCCGCGCGCAGCGAGCGCGCCATCAGGTCGGCCCAGGTGTCGATGTCTTTTTGCGTATATCCCACCACGGTCGGCTTGCCGGTTGTCCCCGACGACGCGTGCAGCCGCACGATCTTTTCGCGCGGCACCGCGAACAGACCGAAGGGATAATGATCGCGCAGATCGGCCTTGACGGTGAAGGGGAACCGGGCGAGGTCGGCCAGAGAGGACAGATCGTCGGGATGAACGCCCCTGGCGTCGAACCGATCACGATACATCGGGACGTTGTCATAAGCGTGGCGCAGCGACCATTTCAGGCGCTGAAGTTGCAGGGCCTCTATCTCGTCGCGCGAGGCGACCTCGATAGGCTCAAGATGGTCCCTTTCGGCGGCCAGGTCCTTCATGTCGCTCTCCTCCTCGACCGTTGGCATGCGCGTTTCCCCGGTCGCCTCATTCCTCGATCCATGCGCCCCGAACGGCCCGCGACATCCCCCGCATCTCGGCCACCCTGGCGCCGTCCTGGGTTTCAACCCGAATGTCATAGATACCGCTGCGGCCGGTCAGGGACAGTTCCCGCGCCGTGGCCGTCAGAACGTCGCCCACCTGCGCCGGCGCGATGAAGCTGATGTTTCCATGCTGCGCGACGGTGGATACGTTGCGGCTGTTGCAGGCATAGGCAAAAGCGCTGTCGGCCAGTATGAAGATCACCCCGCCGTGGCAGATGCCATGACCATTGGCATGGTGCGCGGCGACCTCCATGCGCATCACCGCGCAGCCGGCGTCGATCTCGACCAAGGCGATGCCCATCCAAGGCTCGGCCCGAGTCACCGCATTGATCGCGGCGGCACATTTCTCCGCGCGCGCCTTGGGAGTCATTGCACCTCCTGCGGCGCTCGGTCGCCTATGCGCTTGCGCGGCCGAGGGTCACATTCGACCCGCGCCGACTGCGCACGCGCAATAAAATTATTGATCATGGCTCGCAGCCTTTTCGATCATTGCAAGCAAGGATGATGCACAGGGCAAAACGGGGGTCAATGACGGGCGGGCGGGCCAAGTGACGCAACCAAGAGCCCCGTGACAAAGGCATCGCGCGCCGGAAAACGGCGCCCGACCCGTCGCGAAAATCTAGAACAAGCCATCGCAATCTGGGAGGAGAGATATGGCGATACATACCAAACTGGGCGCGCTTCTGGCGGGGGCCGCCCTGGTGGTGGCCGGCACAGCAGGATGGGCCGCAGATCATACACTGGTGATCTCGAGTTGGGCGCCGCCGACCCACAGCATAAACGCGAAGATGTGGCCCACCTTTACGCGGATGGTCGAAGAGGCAACCGGCGGCCGCGTGACGACCGACCTTAAGCTCGGCCTAGCCCCGCCGCCCGCGCAGATGGACCTGGTGATGGACGGCGCGGCAGACCTGTCGATCATCTTTCACGGCTACCAGCCGGGCCGGTTCGTCACCACCAAGCTGATCTAATTGCCCGGCTATGCGGGGTCAAGCGAGGCGGCGTCGGTCGCCTATTGGCACGCCTACGACGCCTATCTCAAGGACGCCGACGAACACCGGGGCGTCAAGGTCGTGGCGCTGCATACGCACGGAGGCGCGCAGCTGATGTCGGCCGAACCGGTGACGGTCCTGGCCCAGGCCGAGGGCATGAAGGTGCGCATCCCCGGCGGCGTGGCCAGCGACGTGGGGGCCGCGCTGGGCATGGTCGGCATTCAGGTCCCCGCCACCAAGGTCTACGAAACGCTCGCCTCCAGGGCCGCGGATGGCGTTGTGATGCCGATCGACTCCCGCGTCGGTTTCAAGCTGACCGAGGTGGCGCAGAATATGTACATGCTGCCCGGCGGCCTTTACCGTGGATCCTTCGCTTTCATAATGAACGAGGACACATTCGCCGACCTGCCCGAGGACATCCAGCAGGCGTTGGAAGAAAAGGTCTTCGGCGAAGCGATCAGCCGGGCCATCGGGGCGATCTGGGACGAAGGCGATGCCGAGGCCATCGAAGCAACGCTGGCCAGCCCCGGCAACGCGATCCATGACGCGACGCCCGAGGATGCCGCGCGCTTCGACGAAATCGCCAGGGCGGTGCGCGCCAAGGTGATCGAAGAAGTCGCCGCGACCGGGGTCGATGCCCAGGCCGCCTACCAGATGATCAAGGCCGAGATGAGCGCCTATTGATCCGCGCGCGGGGCCGGCCTGCCGGCCCCGCGATGCCACCTTGGAAAGGGGCACGGCAATGGAAACGCTTATCGCGTTTGTCCGCGTCGCCAGCAGGGCACCGATCGCGCTTGCCTGCCTTGCGCTGTTTGCCCTCATGGCGATGACCTTCGCCGACGTCATTCTGCGCTCGGCCTTCAACGCGCCGATCGAGGCGGCGACGGAGTTGACGCGCATCCTGATGGCGGTGATGGTGTTTTCCTGCCTGCCCGTGATCTCGGGTAGCGGCGGGCATATCGCAGTCGACCTGTTCGACGGGCTGTTCGACCGTCTGCACCTGAACCGCCTGCGCGAGGCCGCGATCAACATCGCCTGCGGCGTCTTGCTGTTCTGGCCGGCGGCCCGCATCTGGGTGCTGGCGAACCGGACGCGCGCCTACGGCGATGTGACCGAATACCTGTCAATTCCGGTTTTCTACGTAACCGCCTTCATCGCCGCATCCACCGCCGTGACGGCGGTGGTGTTACTGGGGCGTGGGATTGTGCATCTGGTCGCCCCGCATCTCCTGGACGAGGACCTAGTCGAATGACCGCGGCGATGATCGGTTTCGCGCTGGTTCTGGCGCTGGTGCTGATGCGCATGCCCATCGTTTTCGCGATGGGGCTGGTCGGCACGCTGGGCTATGCCCATGAACGCGGCGGCTCGATCTTCGACGAGAGGGGGCTGAAAGCAGCCTTGTCGATGGTAGGCCGCCAGATCACCGACACTGCGCAGGATTACGGGCTGTCGGTGATCCCGCTGTTCATCCTGATGGGTCTGTTCGTCAACAAGGGCGGGCTGGCGCGCGAGCTTTACGCCGTGTCGAATGTCTTTCTGGGGCACATGCGCGGCGGGCTGGCGATGGCCACGGTCGCGGCCTGCGGCGGGTTCTCGGCAATCTGCGGGTCGTCACTGGCAACCGCCGCGACCATGTCCAAGGTCGCGATGCCCGAGATGCGGCGTTACGGCTATGCCGACCGGCTGTCCACGGCGTCCATCGCGGCGGGCGGCACGCTGGGCATCCTTATCCCGCCCTCGGTGATCCTGGTGATCTACGGGCTGCTGACCGAAACGTCCATCGGCAAGCTGTTCATCGCGGGCATCGTGCCCGGCGCCCTGGGTATCATCTTCTACTTGGTGGCGGTGCGCTGGGTGGTGTTTCACGATCCCGCTGCCGGCCCGGCCGCCCCCCGCCCGCCCTGGACCCAGCGTCTGCGCGCCTTGCGCTCCATCTGGGCGGTATTGCTTTTGTTCGTGCTGGTGATCGGCGGACTTTACGGCCTGTTCGACGTGCCGCCCCTGAACCTGACCTTTTCGCCCACCGAGGCCGCGGGCATGGGCGCGATGGGCGCCTTCCTGATCGCGCTGGCGCGCGGCGGGCTGACGCGGCGCTCCACCTTCGCGGTGCTGAAGGAAAGCGCGGTCACGGCAACAAGCCTGTTCGCCGTGCTGATCGGGGCGAAGATCTTTTCCAACTTCGTCAACATGGCCGGTCTGCCCGAGGCGCTGCTGGGCCTTGTTACCGCCTTCGACATGGCGCCGCTGACGGTGATATTGCTGATCTTGCTGGTCTACCTGCTGCTGGGCTGCGTCTTCGAAAGCCTGTCGATGCTGCTTCTGACCGTGCCGATCTTTTTCCCGCTGGTGATCTCGCTGGGCTATGACTCGGTCTGGTTCGGCATCGTCGTTGTCGTGGTGACCGAAATCAGCCTGATCACGCCGCCTGTCGGGTTAAACGTCTTTGTCCTGCGCGGTGTCCTCGGCGACGTACCGACCGGCACGATCTTCCGCGGCGTCACGCCATTCTGGGTAGCCGACCTGTTTCGCCTTGCCCTGATCGTCGCGCTGCCGGCGCTGGCCCTTTTCTTACCGGGACGGATGGGGGGATGACGGGCCGTGCGGCAATCCGCGCTTTGTTACAAAATTGCTGTGAATATAGAAGTGCCGTAACTTTCTTAGGCAGAAAGCGCGAAACGGGGTAGTTCACATGACCGAAGCCCTGCGGCAGAGCGCTGCCGCCCCGAACCCGGCGGGTGCTGCCCGCCCGCTGACCGGCAACGAGGCCATCGCCCGCGGCGTGTGGGAGGCGGGCACGAAGGTCGCCGCCGCCTATCCGGGCACGCCGTCGACAGAAATCCTCGAAGCGGTAGCCACCCACCCCGTCGCCGACATTCACGCCCAGTGGTCGACGAACGAGAAGACCGCGATGGACGTGGCCATCGGCGCCAGCCTCGCGGGCGTTCGCGCCTTCACCGCGATGAAGCATGTCGGCATGAACGTCGCCGCCGACGCGCTGATGTCGTTTTCCTATATCGGAGTGAATGGCGGGCTGGTGATCGCGGTTTGCGACGATCCCGGCATCCACTCCTCGCAGAACGAACAGGACAGCCGAATCTACGCCCGCTTCGCGCAGGTGCCGGTTCTGGAACCCTCGGACGGGCAAGAGGCGCTGGACTTCACCCGCCTCGCCTTCGACATCTCCGAGGCGTTCGATACGCCGGTCTTCGTGCGCTCGACGACGCGTCTGTCGCACACCCGCAGCGCCGTGGTGATGGGCGAACGCGAGGAACAGACCGGACGCGCCTTCCGCGACCTACCGCAGAAGAACGTGATGATCCCGGCGCACGCCCGGCGCCAGCACGGCGTGGTGCTGAATCGCGAGCGGCGCCTGCGCGAGATGCTGTCGGACAGCCCCCTGAACCGGATCGAAGAAGGCGACCGCGCGGTCGGCATCATCACCTCGGGCATCCCGTATACCTACGTCAAGGAATGCCTGCCCGATGCTTCCGTGTTGAAACTGGGCGTCACCTGGCCCCTGCCTGACCGTCTGATCCGCGAGTTTTGCGCGGGCGTCGAACGGGTGATCGTCGTCGAGGAACTGGAACCCCTGATCGAGGACGCTCTGAAGGCCATGGGGATCGCGGCAGAGGGCAAGGCGTTTTTCTCGCGCGAGGGCGAATTCTCACCCGAGATCGTGCATGACGGCTTTGCCGCCGCGGGCCTGATGGAACCGCGCAAGAATGCCGCGCCTTTCGAATTCACCCCGATGATCCGCCCGCCCGTGCTTTGCGCCGGTTGCCCGCACGCAGCCTGTTTCATGGCGCTTCGGACGCTGGATGCGCGCGTCGCCGGCGACATCGGCTGCTACACGCTGGCCGTGGTGGAGCCGCTGAAATCCATCGACACCTGCGTTTCCATGGGGTCGTCCATCGCCAACGCTGTCGGCATGGCCAAGGCTGGCACCGAGACCAAGCCGATCATGGCGACCATCGGCGATTCCACCTTCCTGCACTCGGGCATCCCGCCGCTGATCGACGCGGTCTACAACGATGCCAACATCACGGTATTCATCCTCGACAACCACATCACCGCGATGACCGGCGGCCAGGATCACCCCGGCACCGGCAAGACGCTCAGGGGCGAGCCCGCCCCCCGCGTCGATTTCGTAGACCTCGTGAAATCGCTTGGCGTGGCCTGGGTCGAGAAGGTCGACAGCTACGATACCGCGACGATGCAGCAGACGCTGCGCGAGGCGATGGATTACCGCGGCGTGTCGGTCGTGATCTCGGACCGGCCCTGCGTGCTTGACCCCGTGCGCATCAAGGGTCCGGCGATGGAGGTCGAGCAGGAAAGTTGCATCGCCTGCCAGGCCTGCATGAACCTGGGCTGCCCGGCGCTCACCTGGTCCGAAGGCTGGCACGAGGGCCGGCACAAGGTGCAGATCGACGCCGAGGCCTGCATCGGCTGCAGCCTCTGCGCGCAGCTCTGCACCAGCCATTCGATCCGGCCGATCCAGTAGGGGCGCGCGCGATGGGCGAGAAGCTGAACCGCACCATGAACGTGCTGATCGTCGGCGTCGGCGGACAGGGCGTGATCATGGTCTCGAAGGTGCTGGCGCAGCTTTGCCAGGCCGACGGCCATGACGTGAAGCAGAGCGAAGTCCACGGCATGGCCAAGCGCGGCGGCGGCGTGTTCAGCCATGTCCGCTTCGGCCCCAAGGTCTGGTCGCCGACGATCCCCGAGGGCGAGGTAGACATCCTGGTGGCTCTGGAATGGGCCGAGGGGCTGCGCTGGCTGAAACACCTGAAACCCGATACCGGCACCTTCATCGCCGATTGCCAGAAGATCGTGCCGCCCTTCGCCTGCCGCAACCGAATGCGCGGCGCCGAACCTGCCTATGCCCCGCAAACCCCCGAAGAAATCATCGAGCAGGTCCACGCGGGCTATGTGATGGATGCAACCGGCATGGCGGCCAACCTGGGCAATGGGCGGGCGGCCAACACGGTGCTGCTGGGCGCGCTGTCCACTGCGCTCGATTTTCCGCAAGAGGCGTGGCAAGCCATCATCGCCGCGACCGTGCCGGCCAAATCGGTCGAGACCAACCGCCGGGCCTTCGCCGAGGGCCGGGCCTGGGCCGAAGGCGGGGAAAAGCGGATCGATGTGACCGCGAGCGGGCTGCACAAGGCGCATAGCGAGGTGCATCACCCGCATGTCGAGACCGTGGTCGAAATCACCGAGGACTGGTGCAAGGGCTGCGATATCTGCGTCAAGATGTGCCCCGAGCGCTGCCTGCGCCTGAACGATCGGCTCAAGGCGGAACTGGCGCTGCCCGATCGATGCACCGGCTGCCAACTCTGTTCCTGGCTCTGTCCGGATCAGGCGATCACCGTGACGAACACCCCCGTGCAGGAGCCCGCAGAATGAGTGCGACGATCCGCAACCTCGAAGGCAACGAGGCCTGTGCGCTGGGCGCGATCCGCGCCGGGTGCCGGTTCTTCGCGGGCTACCCGATCACGCCGTCCTCGGAGGTCGCCGAGGTGATGTCGCGCGAACTGCCCAAGGTCGGCGGCACCTTCATCCAGATGGAGGACGAGATCGCCTCGATGGGAGCGGTGATCGGCGCGTCGATGGGCGGCGTCAAGGCGATGACAGCCACCTCGGGGCCGGGGTTCTCGCTGAAGCAGGAGAACCTGGGCTATGCCTGCGGCGCCGAGATCCCGTGCGTGATCGTCAATGTGATGCGCGGCGGGCCGTCCACGGGGATGCCCACGCGGCCGGCACAGGGCGACATCATGCAGGCGCGCTGGGGCACCCATGGCGACCACGCGATCGTCGTGCTGGCACCCGCCTCGGTCAGCGAGGCCTATTCCGAGACGATCCGCGCGGTGGAGCTGTCGGAGAGCTTGCGCGTGCCGGTGGTCGTGCTCTTGGACGAGGTGATCGGCCACCTGACCGAAACCGTCGATCTGTCGGCAGTGTTCGAGGCGCCCGAGGTCTGGCGCCGCTTCGCGACCGGCCCGCGCGAGGGGTTCGAACCCTATGCCGCGACCGATGACCTGGTTCCGCCGATGGCGCGCCCCGGCGACGGCTACCGCGCCCATTGCACCGGGCTGACCCATGCGCCGGGCGGGTTCCCGACGCAGACGCCCGAAGTGGCGGCCGCGGCGGTGCAGCGCATGACCGACAAGCTGACCCTGCACCGCGAGAAGATCGAAAGCTGGTGCGTCACCGAGGCCGACGATGCCGAGGTGCTGGTCGTCGCCATCGGCATCTCGGCGCGGGCGGCGCGGCAGGCGGTGAAGGACCTGCGCGCCGAGGGGGTGAAGGCGGGCCTGTTCCGCCCGGTCACGCTCTGGCCGTTCCCCGAGGAGGCGCTGCGCGAGACCGTGGCGCGGGCCGGGGCGCAAGCGGTGCTGGTGCCCGAGATGAACCAGGGCCAACTGGTGCTGGAAGTCGAGCGCGTGCTGGCGGGCCGGGCGCGCGCCCAAGGGCTCAACCGGATCGACGGGCAGGCGATCACGCCCGACGAGATCGCCCAGGCCGCACGGGAGGCGCTGGCATGAAGGACACCGCGGATCAGGCCGGTTTCGACATCAACGCCTGGCTGCGCCAGGAGCAGATGCCGCATTTCCTGTGTCCCGGCTGCGGTCACGGCATCGCGCTGCGGGCACTGCTCTGGGCCCTCAGCGATCTCGGCATCGACAAGGACAAGCTGGCCGTCGTGTCGGGCATCGGATGCTCGGGCCGCCTGTCGGCCTATATCGACGCCAACACGTTCCACACCACGCATGGCCGCCCGCTGACCTTCGCCACCGGGCTGAAGCTGGCCCGGCCGGACCTGCACGTGGTCGTCATCACCGGCGACGGCGATTGTCTGGCGATCGGCGGCAACCACCTGATCCATGCCTGCCGGCGTAACCTCGATATCACCTGCCTGATGCTGAACAACGAGATCTACGGCATGACCGGTGGCCAGGTGTCGCCGACCACGGCGGAGGGCCGCTACACCAGCACCACGCCCGCAGGCAACACCGAACCCGGCTTCGACGCCTGCACGCTGGCGGCCGCGGCGGGCGCGGGCTTCGTTGGCCGAGAGGTCACGATGCAGGTACTGGCGCTACGCGACGTGATCCGGCAAGCGGTTGCGCACGAAGGGTTTTCCTTCGTTGAAGTGCTGTCGGACTGCACAGAGATCTACGGCCGCAAGAACGATCTGGGCGCCTCGCCCGAGATGATGCTGGCCAAGAAAAGTGCGATGCGCCCCTTCGCCTACCGCAACA
>JBNGDM010000070.1:0-12740 GCA_049975105.1 Rhodovulum sp.
GCCCAGGGCCCGGCGCTGGGCGGCGTCACGACAGGCCCCGTCTGCACCGCCTCCTCCCCGAAGAAGAGGGCGAAGCCCACCAAGAGCCCGAGGATCGCCGAAAGGTTCAGGCTGACGGTGTATTTCTCCATCCCCTCCAGTGCGGCGAACCCCCTGGTCCAACCGACACCCAGGATCACCCCGAACACCGCGGTGGTCACGCAGCGCGCGTGGAACGGGTCGTTGAATGGCGTGAGCCTTACCGCGAAGGCGCCCAGTAGATTCAGGTAATAGGCCACCGATACGACATAGGAAAACGCAAGCATCCAGCCCGCCGCGACCTCCAGCGCCGCGCCGCCGCCCCGCTCCCTGTCGCAGGGATGGGCAATATTGAACCGGATCGCGGCCCCGAACAGATAGGCGACCAGCGCCAGCAGCACCATCGCCGCGGGTGCGAGGTACCCAAGGCTGTCGTTCAGGATCGGCCCCAGAACCAGGAAACCCGAGCCGATGATCGAGGCGAGCGGGGTCACCATCGCCCGCCAATAGGCGCTCTGCCGCAACATCGGCGACAGGAACAGCGCCATCCCCGCCGCGGCCGCCCCCAGGATCAGGACGTCGCGCAGCATCGGGGCATCAGACCGCCCGCTCGACCATCATCTTCTTGATCGACGCGATCGCCTTGGCCGGGTTCAGACCCTTGGGGCAGGTCTTGGTGCAGTTCATGATCGTGTGACAGCGATACAGCTTGAACGGGTCCTCAAGCTGGTCCAGCCGCTCGCCCGTCGCCTCGTCGCGGCTGTCGATGATCCAGCGATAGGCATGCAGCAGCGCGGCCGGGCCGAGGTATTTGTCGCCGTTCCACCAATAGGACGGACACGCCGTCGAGCAGCTGGCGCACATGATGCACTCGTACAGACCGTCCAGCTTCTTGCGGTCCTCGGGCGACTGGCGCCATTCCTTGGCGGGCTCGTTGGTGGACGTCTCCAGCCAGGGCATGACGGATGCGTGCTGGGCGTAGAAATGCGTCAGGTCGGGGACCAGGTCCTTGACCACCGGCATGTGCGGCAGGGGATAGATCTTCACCGGCCCCTTGATCTCGTCCATGCCATAGGTGCAGGCCAGCGTGTTGATCCCGTCGATGTTCATCGCGCAGGACCCGCAGATGCCTTCCCGGCAGGACCGGCGGAAGGTCAGGGTCGGGTCGATCTCGTTCTTGATCTTGATCAGCGCGTCCAGGACCATCGGCCCGCAGGCATCGAGATCGACGAAATAGGTATCCACCCGCGGGTTTTCCCCGGTATCGGGGTCCCAGCGGTAGATGCGGAACTCGCGCACATTGGTCGCGCCCTGGGGTTGCGGCCAGGTCTTGCCGGTGCGGATCACCGAGTTCTTGGGGAGTGTCAGTTCAACCATCGTATCACCTTCCAGTCAGGTCTGCGCGGCGCGGGGTTCCGGGGATATGTCCGCGTCCGGGAACTTTGAACGCGTAGGAAAGGATTTCCTGGGTCACCTCGGGGGGATTCTTCTGGGTGAACCCGTGGTAGATCGTCTCCTCGTAGGAGATCTTGCCAAGCCATTTCGCCGCCTTCGGCAGGGCGATGGGAACGATCGAGCGTTCGAAACACCAGCGTGCCAGCCGAACGTCAACGAATTTCCGGCTGTCGCGCATGTAATCGTAGGGCGGGACATCCGGGCCATTCAGGATGGCCGCATTCGTTGCGATCTGGTCCACGACAACGGCATGGTCCAGTTCCCCATGGAACCGGAAGACCTTGCGGAAATCCGCAATCCGGTCGCGGTCATAGGAGATGGCCCGGCGGATCTTGCCACGCCGAAGATAATCCCAACGGCTTTGATACAGCGATCCGTGATAGCCACCGATGAAACCGCGTCCGAACTGCCTGAACAACGAAACGGTCCGGCTCACGAAATCCTCGGGATAGTCGATGTCGTCATCCACCAGAAGCACGAACTCTGCCCCGGACGTATCGGGATAGAACTTGCCGGTATCCTTGGTGTCCTCTTCGGGCAGGATTTGCCGGACGTTCTCGAAATGCGCAAGTTCTTGCAGCGGCTGGTCATACTCGTTCAGCACCAGGTTCAACCGGTCGACCTGGCCGGCCAGTTGTTCGACGACCTTGACCACACCTTCACGGCGCGGCGGATAGGTGGCCAGGTTCGCGGCAATCATGCAGGTCCTCCCTTGCCCGCCTCCCGGGCGAAAACGTCTTCGAACCGCGCCCTCTCGACGCGCTGCAGGCCCGCTTGCGGAGACAGATTCAGTATCTTCACCCCGCGCTTTTCGGCCCAATGGGCCAGATATGCCAGCCCTGCCTGCATCCTGGGCGTCTTCGGAATCGACACCTTGCGCGCCCAGTCCTGTTCCCGCCTGTTGCTTTCATAGAAATGGACCTGGGGTGAATCGAAACTCAGGTCGACCCCGACCAGGTAGATTTCCCTGTAGCCCATCGCCACGGCGATCTGGATCGCGAATCCGGCCACCGTGTGACAATGATAAAGCGGCCTGGACAGGTCCGACTGGGCGAACCCCTCATAAATGCGCGGCTTGCGGTAATAGTCGAAGTAATAGACGTTCTCCCTGTCGTGAATCTCGATATCGCCCGACAGAAAAATCCGGTCATATCTGTCGAACGCCAAACCCGCGTGCAGATCCTCGAAGGCCAGCGGGTCGGAAATGACCAGCATGGTCTCGCCCGCGTCGATGTCCGAACAAAGGTCGCCGGCACGGTTCATCGCGAACACGTCACAGCCGTTGACCCTCGACAGATCGATCGACTTCACGGACGGCGCACTCCCGACGATAAGACAGCGCCCACCTGTCTTGGTATTCTGCAGGGCGGCAAGCCGTTTCTTCTGCGCCTCGGGCAGCTTGGTCTTGACCTTCGCATTCAAGCGCCGAAACAGCTTCTTGGGTGACCGCGAGGCCACGATGCCCGCGTCGACGGAGACAGGCCCCTTGTCGCGCCGTTTCTTGCGCTTTCGCTTGGGCGGCGGCGCAAGATTGCGCAGCAGATCGGGATAGGGCGGGTTCTGCGCAGCCGTCCGGATCCCCGCCCAGGACGGATACTTGTCCTGCGGGCCGGGGTCCGAGGTGAGCTGCGTCAGCATCAGGTCCATCCCGGCATCCGCGGCGAACTGGTCGACCGATTTCACGACCAACGGCCAATCCGCGTGGTAGTCGTGCCCGGCGATAAGTCCGCCGACCTTCAGCTTGGCATGCCAATCGTAGAGCGTCTTTCCCGCGTCTTCCCCGGTATGCGCGTAACCGTCGATATAGATGAAATCGAAATAGCCATCCGGGAACAGGCGCAGCGCCTCGTCGAATCGCATGCGAAGCAACCTGTAGTTCGCATCCAGCCCGACCAGCTTCAGTGCGGCGATGTATTCAGAGGTGTCGTGATGGTCGCCATAGGCATCGACGCCCCAAAGTTCCTCGAAGGCGCCGCTCTGCCAGAGCCGTGCCGAGAAATCGCCGCTGGCCACGCCAAGCTCGATGCCCCGCAATCCGCGTGCCGGATTCAGAAGCCGTGGCAGGTCGGCGCGTTCGATCTCAAGCTGTCGCATCGGTCCCCTCGCTCTTGATCGGGGACTGCGCCACGGCCAACACGGCCGGCGTGACGAAGCCGGTCGGGGGCTTGGTCCCGCGTCCCGCCCGCAAAAGGAGCCTGATCCGCTGGCCAAGCGGAATATCTGGCTCCAAGACCGTCATCGTGCCTAGGCTCTCCTTCCCCTGCCCATCGCGCGCCCCGGCCGGCAGGATTCTTCTGGATTTCAACCCGGCCGCTTTCGCGATCCGGGTCCAATCGGGCGCGCGCCGGTCCGGGTCCGGGGCCGTGTCTGCCGTCTCCCGGCGCAGGGTCGGCCAGAGGATAACACGGCGGCGCCCGACCGCAACGGCGCGCAGGGCCGCGGCCGCCAGCCCCTCGTCGCCGGGAAGCCGCCCCGCATGAACAAGAACGCTGGGCGCGTCCGGCAGGGAATAGCCGGCATCGGCGATGCGGAAGGCATGCGCCGGGCACCGCGCCCGCGCCGCGCGCAGCGCCGCGGGGTCGGCCTCCAGGCCAAGGTAGGCGGCCGGGTCGATCTGGCCCGCAAGCCGCCCGTCGCCACAGCCGATTTCCAGAACCGGCCGGTGCCGCCCCGCCGCAGTCAGAACCAGGCGGCCAAGGCCATCGGGCAGCGCCCCGGGCGCGCCGTCGCCCGGTCCTGCGGGCACCGGGCCACGCCAAAGCCGGTCGTCGCGCCGGTCGGCCTGGCCCTGGGGCGAGATCGACACCGCCGGAACCGTCTTTCGGCCGGACCGCTTTTCCGCCCGCGAGGCCTGCCAATGGCGGATCACCGGCGCATCGTCCTTGGCCTTGTCGAAGATCTGGCAATAGGCGCGGGGCAACCACACGGTGCGCAACGGGGCCGACGCGGCCACGTCGCACCAGGCCGAATGCAGATGAACCTGGTCCCAGGTCTGCGGATCGGCCTCGCAGCGTAGCACCCATCGGTCGATGAGGGTGCGGGCCAAGTCTCCGCGCCCGAAATAAAGCGTTCCGCCCGCCAGGGTCCAGCCGTCCCACTTGTGGGCCGCGAAATCGGCATCGATCGCCCCGAACAGGCGCGGCGGCGCCTCGACGGTCGCGTCCGCGTCCAGCCAGACGATCGGCTCGCTCGCCTGCCGCCACATGTCCCGCACGAAGCTGGCCTTGAACGCGCAGGTGGCCTCCCACGACCCCGTCGTGTCGACCGGCACAAGGCTGTGCGGCACCCCGTGGCGCTCCAGCGACTCGCGCAGGCGCGCCGCGTGATCGGCATACTGGTTGTGCGCGGTATAGAAGGACACCACGCGGAACGGCGTCTCTGTCCCCGTCGCGAAACCGGTGCCGTAGATGCTGGCCCCCTCGGGCGCGGCGGGCGACCGCCCGATGTGACCGAGTTGCAGCGGCGCACCGGCATCGGCAGCCCCCAGCCGCCCGTTCAGGAATTGATCGAGGAAACCGGGCTTGCCGTCTGCCCTCGTCGCGCCTTGTGCGCTTTCGTTTGAAACGGCCTGCCGCATCCCGTCACGCCCTGACCAGGCGGCTGCTTCGCGCGGATCGGGCCATAGGGCCCTCGGCGTATTGGACGCCCCCCGCAGAACATGTGCCGAGGTCAGCGCCCGGCATGCGCCGCACGGCCCGCGGCAGTCTCATCATGCGCACGGCCGGACTCGCTTTCTCTCATGGGCTTCGATCCGGTCCTCCCTCCCGTTAAGCCCGGCCGGTCGCTTCACCAGGTCCCGGTTTTCCGAAACCGGCGCGAACGCAGCGGTCCGCAGGCCCATCACGCCGGCAAAGAACAGCGAATGGTTCCCGACATTGGCCCCTATATCCAGGGCGACGCCCTTGCGGCCGGCCACCTTTGCGTCCAGCACCGCCAGCAGATCGGCCTCGTAGAACGCACGCCGTCTGCGCATCTGGTCCAGGATGTGGTCCGGCGCCGCACGCCGGGGGCATGTGAATGTCCGCCCCCGGTAAGAAATGAAAAAGGCGTCCTTCGGCGGCGGGCGAAACACGTCCAGAAGGCGGTGGGCCTTCATCAATAGACCCGCGCCTTGGGCGCGATTTTCGTCAGGTCGATGCCGCCCTCGTCCGCCGTGGTCAGCGGGCCCAGATGCACCGGGCGGTAATCCAGCCGCACATCCGCCCCCTCGACCCAGGCCAGCGTGTGCTTGCGCCAGTTGGCATCGTCGCGGTCGGGGTAATCCTCGTGGGCATGGGCGCCGCGGCTTTCCTTGCGCGCCTCGGCGCTGACGACGGTCGCCAGCGCGTTGGGCATCAGGTTGGTCAGCTCCAGCGTCTCCATCAGGTCCGAGTTCCAGATCAGCGACCGGTCGGTGACCTTGATATCGTCCATCTTGCCCGCCACGGCCGCCATCTTCTTGCAGCCCTCGGCCAGCGTCTTGTCGGTGCGGAAGACGGCCGCGTCGGCCTGCATCGTCTTCTGCATCTCAAGACGCAGCTCGGCGGTGGACACATTGCCCTTGGCGTGGCGCAGCCCGTCGAAGCGCGACAGCGCCGCGTCGATCGACGCCGTGTTGGGTGCCGGCACGTTGGTCGAGGGGTCGACCACGTCCTTGGCCCGGATCGCCGCCGCCCGGCCGAACACCACCAGGTCGATCAGGCTGTTCGAGCCCAGCCGGTTCGCGCCATGCACGCTGGCACAGCCCGCCTCGCCCACGGCCATCAGGCCGGGCGCGGTGTTGTCGGGATTGCCGATCTTGGGGTTCAGAACCTCGCCCCAATAGTTCGTCGGGATGCCGCCCATGTTGTAATGCACCGTCGGCAGCACCGGGATCGGTTCCTTGGTGACATCCACCCCGGCAAAGATCTTGGCGCTTTCCGAAATCCCCGGCAGGCGTTCGGCCAGCGTTTCGGGCGGCAGGTGCGACAGGTTCAGGTGGATGTGGTCCTTGTGCTCGCCCACGCCGCGCCCCTCGCGGATTTCCATGGTCATGCAGCGGCTGACCACGTCGCGCGACGCCAGGTCCTTGTAGGTCGGCGCATAGCGTTCCATGAACCGCTCGCCTTCCGAGTTGGTGAGATACCCCCCCTCGCCGCGCGCACCCTCGGTGATCAGACAGCCCGCGCCGTAAATGCCCGTGGGGTGGAACTGCACGAATTCCATGTCCTGCAACGGCAGCCCCGCGCGCGCCACCATGCCGCCCCCGTCGCCGGTGCAGGTATGCGCCGAGGTCGCGCTGAAATAGGCGCGGCCATAGCCCCCGGTGGCCAGCACCACCATCTTGGACGCAAAGACATGGATCGTGCCATCGTCCAGCTTCCACGCCACGACGCCCTGGCACACGCCGTCATCCGACATGATCAGGTCGATGGCGAAATACTCGATGAAGAACTCGGCCTTCTGTTTCAGCGACTGGCCGTAAAGCGTGTGCAGGATCGCGTGCCCGGTCCGGTCCGCCGCGGCGCAGGTGCGCTGCACCGGCGGGCCTTCGCCGAACTCGGTCGTGTGGCCGCCGAAGGGGCGCTGGTAGATGCGGCCTTTTTCGGTACGGGAAAACGGCACGCCGTAATGTTCCAGCTCGTAGACCGCCTTGGGCGCCTCGCGGGCCAGGTATTCCATCGCATCCGTGTCGCCCAGCCAGTCCGACCCCTTGACGGTATCGTACATGTGCCACTGCCAGTGGTCGGGCCCCATGTTGCCCAAGGACGCCGCGATGCCGCCCTGGGCCGCCACCGTGTGCGACCGGGTCGGGAAGACCTTGGTGATGCAGGCCGTGCGCAGGCCCTGTTCGGCCATGCCCAGCGTGGCCCGCAGCCCGGCACCGCCGGCACCCACCACCACCACGTCGTACTCATGCGTCTCGTATTCGTAAGCGGCCATGTGCCCGTGTTCTCCGTAACTCAGATCGCGATCCGAAGGACCGCGTAAAGACCGGCCGCCATGACCGTGTAGCTGATGCAGATATTGACGATCAGCAGGATTTTCTGGGTGACGCCGCGCGAGTAATCCTCGATCGCGGTCTGCGCGCCCTTGCGGAAATGCAGCATGCCGACCCAGATCGTCAGCAGCGCCACCAGCGCCGGGAAGGGCCGCGAGAAGGTGGCCACCACCTCCTCATGCGAGGCCCCCAGCGCGCGGCCGAAGATCAGCACGAAGGCCAGCACCAGCCCCACCAGGGCCACGCCGCTGACGATCATGAACCAGTGATGCTCGGTCCCGGACTTGGCCGCGCCCAGCCCCAGGGCCCGCTTGCGGTCGGTGATGTAACGCATGTCCCGGCCCTCCTCAGACAACGATCACGGTCAGCAGGGTCAGAACGGCCGACCCGCCGATGATGCCCCAGCCCAGCGCCTGGGCGATGCCCAGCTCCAGCCCGCGGCCCGCGTCCCAGATCACGTGCCGGATACCGGCCAGCGTGTGATACCACAGCCCCCAGACCGACAGCGTCATCACGATGTCGCCGACCCACGAGGTCAGCACCCAGTTCGCCCGGTCGAACGCCTCCGGGCCGGTGGCCGCGGCCAGGAACCACCACACGATCAGGACCGCCGCCAGGATCAGCGCGTTGCCCGTGATCCGCGTCAGGATCGAACTGACCGAGGTGATCTGCGGGCGGTAGACCTGTAGGTGCGGGGAAAGCGGCCGGTTTCCGCGGTTGAAGTCAGCCATGGGATCCCTCTCGTCCTGGGGCGCAGCATTGGCCCGATGTGATAACGGTTTTCACGCCGGTGTCACGGCTTGCACCGGGTTTCGGGCCGAATTTTATGCCGCAGACGCGAAATTTCGCAGCTATGTGATCACACGCGGCCCGCACGTGATCACAAATCGCCGCCCGCCCGTCAGACCGGGATCAGCGCCCAGTAATCCAGGTCCAGCAGGACATGCGGCAGGTACTTGCCGTCTTCGCCCTTCAACTGCCCCGGCTCGCCGCCCGGCTTGACCGCCACCAGCCGCAGCCGCAGCGCGCCGACGCCCGGCGCCTCCGTCTCGGCCTTGTCCAGCACCTCGGACCAGGCCGCGACCGTGTCGCCGGCAAAGCACGGGTTCGCATGCGCGCCGCCGTTCAGCCCGACGATCATCTGCGCATTGGCCAGCCCGTTGAACGACAGCGCGCGCGCCAGGCTGATGACATGCCCGCCATAGATCAGCCGCCGCCCGTCCTCGCGCAGGGTGGCATCGAAATGCACCTTGGACGTGTTCTGCCACAGCCGGGTGGCCATCATGTGCTCGGCCTCCTCGACGGTCACCCGGTCGACATGGTCGATCACCTCGCCCACCGCGTAATCGCCCCAGCGATGCGGCTCGCCCGACAGGGTGAAATCGTAGCCGGTGAAATTCAGCACAGAGGGCACCACCAGCCGATCCGCCGGAACCGACGCCGCCAGGTCCGGGATCACCGTCTCGGGTGCGGGCGCCTGCGGGTCGCGTTTGCGCACCATCACCCAGCGGACATAGTCCAGAACGACCTCGTCCTTCTGGTTAAGACCCCGCGTGCGCACCCACACCACGCCGGACTTGCCGTTCGAGTTCTGTTTCAGCCCGATCACCTCGGATTCGGACCGCAGCGTATCGCCCGCCCAGACCGGCCGGTGCCAGCGCCCCTCGGCATAGCCCAGATTCGCCACCGCGTTCAGCGAGATGTCGGGCACCGTCTTGCCGAACACGGTGTGGAACGCGATCAGGTCATCCATCGGCGCCGCCGGAAGCCCGCAGCCCTGCGCGAAGGCGTCCGAGGAATACAGCGCGTGGCGCGCCGGATACAGGGCGTGATACAGCGCCCGTTCGCCGCCCGACACGGTGCGCGGCACCGCATGCGCGATCACCTGGCCGACACGGTAATCCTCGAAGAAACGGCCCGGGTTGGTCTTGACCATGAACTCACAACTCTCCCAGCTTCAGATCGGCGGAGTATTCGCCCGGCACATCCTTCACGACCGCCTGGGCACAGCGCATCCGGCCCGTTTCCGGGTCATGCGCATAGGCGGGGGAGCCGTAAAGCTCCCACCCCTTGGCCAGCGCCTCGCTTACCTTGTGGCAAAAGACCGAACTGTCCTCTTCGGTCAGCAGGCGATAGGCGCGCATCAGCCCGCGCTCGGCACCGGCAAGGGCCAGACCCCCAGCCAGTTGTGCACGAAGATGATGACCAGGTAGACGACGATGGCGATCACCGCCAGGCGGATATCGCCGCCCAGCGAGCCACCGCGCCAGCGCGTCACCGGCTCCTGCGCATTGATGAGCACGATCTCGGCAATGGCCCAGATCAAGAGTCCGCCGAACAGCACGATCGAGGCCAGATCGCCGTTCACCAGCAGGTGCGCGACCGCCCAGGTCGAGAAGCCGTAAAGCTGCGGATGACGGAACAGTTGGCGCGCCCGGCTTTTCGAATTGCCCACCCCGAAGAAGGCGACCGCCAGCAGCATCAGCGTGTTGTTGAGGTGCACCATCCAGGCCGGCGTTTCATAGATGATCGGCGCGGTGTTGCCGCGATAGCCCATCACCATCAGCACCACCGATCCCACCAGCGCCACGGCGAACAGGATCTTGGACGCGACGCCCATCTTTTCCTCCAGGGCCGCGCGGGGCCCGGGGAACAGCCGCTTGAACAGGTGGGCGAAACTCCACAGCAGAACGCCAAGAATAATCAGGGTCATGTCACAGCCTCCAGTTGCGCGATCGCCGCCGCCTTGGCGAGCGTTTCCCGAGCCGTAACGATATGCAGATTCTCGACAATGCGGCCATCCACCACGGCGATGCCGAGGCCCGATTTCGTCGCCCGTTCGAAGGCGTCGATCTGGCGGCGCGACAGGTCGATCTCGTCGTCGGACGGCGCAAAGGCGGCATTGGCCGGGGCGACCTGCGCGGGGTGGATCAGCGACTTGCCGTCAAAGCCCAGGTCGCGCCCCTGTTCGCATTCGGCGGCCAGGCCGGCCTCGTCCTTGAACGCGTTGTAAACCCCGTCGACCGCCACGATGCCATGGGCGCGTGCCGCCAGCAGGGCATGGCTCAGGCTGGCCATCAGCGCCATCCGGTCGGCCCGCACCCGGCAGCCCAGTTCCATCGCCAGGTCGTTGGTGCCCATCACGAAGCCTTCCAGGCGGGGATGCGCGGCCAGCGTATCGGCGTTCAGCACGCCCCGCGGCGTCTCGATCATCGCCCAAAGCGGCACGCCGGGCAGCGCCTCGGCCAGCGCGTCCAGTTGCGCCGTGGTCTCGACCTTGGGCAGCAGCACCGCGTCCATCGCGGCCCCGCGGATCGCGCTCAGGTCATCGGCACCCCACTCGGTGTCCAGCCCGTTGATGCGCACGATCTTGTAGCGCGCGCCATAGCCGCCCTCTGCCAGCGCCTCGGCCAGCGTGCTGCGCGCGGCGCGCTTTTCCTCGGCGGCGACGGCATCTTCCAAGTCGAAAATGATCGCATCCACGGGCAGCGTCTTGGCCTTCTCCAGCGCACGGGCCTTCGAGGCCGGGATGTAGAGAACGGAACGGAACGGGCGGGCGCGCGTGCTCATTGATTCTCCCTTCGGGTCATATTGTTGCGCCAAACACCACAGCCGGGACATATTGCGCAACCCCTTTTATGCCGCATCGCAGAAAAACAGCGTGCGCCGGGGTAGGCTTTTGTTGGGACCTCTCGCGCAGGGTTGATCCCGACGCCCACCCGACCCGCCGCCAATCCCAGAACGGAGACCCCCCGATGACCCGTCGCCTCGCCCTTGCCGCCCTCTGCCTCGCCCTGCCCGCCCTCGCTCAGGCCCAGACCGCCCGCCAATGCGCCGCGCGCGAGGACGTCGTGGCGCTTCTGGCCGACCGGTACGGCGAATCCCGCCAGGCGATGGGGCTGGCTGCGAACAATGCGGTGGTCGAACTCTACGCCAACCCCGAATCCGGCAGCTGGACGATCACCGGCACCACCGCCGCAGGCGTGACCTGCCTGATCGCCAGCGGAGAGGCCTACCAGGCGCTGGCCGAAACGCTCGTGCCCGGCCAGGGCACCTGAGCGCGCCTCAGCGCAGCCCCTCCCAGATCAGCTTGACCCCGATCAGCAAAAGCGCCGCGTAGGTGATCCCGAAGAACAGCCGTTCCGACACCACGCGGTGCGCCCGCACCCCCAGCCAGGCGCCGGCCAACGCCACCGGCGCCAGGATCAGGTCGGCCAGCAATGTCTGGGCCGTGAATATCCCCAGAACCCCGTAGGGCACCGCCTTGAACAGGTTGATCGCCCAGAAGACCAGCACCGTGGTCGCCTGGTAGGTCGTCTTGCCCAGCCCCTGCGCCAGCAGGTAGACCGCCACCGGCGGCCCGCCCGCATGGGCGACGAAGCTGGTGAACCCGGCCATGCCCCCCGCGACCAGCCCCACGCCCGGCCCGAAGGCCCGCGCGCGCCCGCGCACGATCCGCAGCCTCACCGCCATCTGGAACGCGACGAACCCCACGGCGATCGCGCCGATCAGCACGCGGAACACATCCGGTTCCGCCAGCTGGTACAGCCACGCGCCCAGCGCCACGCCCGGCAATCCCCCCAGGATCAACAGCCGCGCCGACGGCCAGTGCCATTGCCGCCAATAGGGCCGCAGGGTGAACAGATCCATCAGCATCAACAGCGGCAGGGTGACCCCCAGCGCCACCGCAGGATCCAGAATCAGCGCCAGCGCCGCCAGCGAGGCAAAGGCCGCGCCGGACCCGAAGCCGCCCTTGGAAATGCCCGCGAACAGCACCGCGGGCACCGTCACGGCAAAGAACACCAGGTCAAAGGAAATCACCGCCCGCTCCCCGCCGAACGCCTTGCTTCACAAGCGCTTTATCCGATCGCGCCGCGCCGCGGAACCGGTGCCGCGGCTTTCGCTGCGACGCGGCGGCCTTGCGCGAGGGACGCCAAAGCCTTACCCATCGCGCCGAAACGAACAAGTCAGGGAACAGACACCATGGCCAGACCCAAGATCGCTCTTATCGGCGCGGGGCAGATCGGTGGCACGCTCGCCCATCTCGCCGCGATCAAGGAACTGGGCGACGTCGTGCTTTTCGACATCGCCGATGGGGTGCCGCAGGGCAAGGCGCTCGACATCGCCGAATCCGGCCCCTCCGAAGGGTTCGACGCGGCCCTCAAGGGCACGACCGATTATGCCGATATCGCCGGGGCCGATGTCTGCATCGTCACCGCCGGTGTCCCGCGCAAGCCGGGGATGAGCCGCGACGACCTTCTGGGCATCAACCTCAAGGTCATGAAGGCCGTGGGCGAGGGCATCCGCG
>JBNGDM010000071.1:0-12687 GCA_049975105.1 Rhodovulum sp.
ACCTCGCGCTCGGTCGGACCGGGCGCGGTTCCGACCGCCGTGACCTGGTCGTCCTTCGGTGCGCGGTTGAACCCGGCGAACGGGCCGTCTCCCTGGCAGCCCGCGACAAGGGCCGCCGCCCCCAAAGCCAAGGCCAGCCGCCCGATCCGGTTTCCCGTCATGCCTTGCCCCCTAAATCCGCGCAGGTTACCCCGCGTCGCGTGTTTTCTCTGGCCATCCGGTTCGGCGCCCGGGCGCGTCGGCCCGCACTGCTCCACCTCGCCGGCGGGTTGCATGATAGCGGGCGGCGGGGTGCATGGAAAGGCTCGTGCCTGCGCGCAGGAGAAAATCGGCATGTCGGCGCTTTCAGAATCGAATCCGTGCGACTAAGCCTTTTCCCCGGCCCGGAGGAGTGGCAGAGTGGTCGAATGCACCGGTCTTGAAAACCGGCGTGGGTTCACGCCCACCGTGGGTTCGAATCCCACCTCCTCCGCCACTTGCCCCTGCGAAAGCGTTCTCCCCTCCCGGCTGCCGCCGGATTTTCTCGTTGTTTTCGACGGTTATGCGGGTGGGGCTGAGCACTGGCTGCCGCGCCAGAAGGCCCGGAAGCGGTCTCTCAAGGTCGATATTCTCTGGACCTCATGACTGCGTCATTTCGGTGAAGTTCTTACAAGCACCTGATAAAACAACGTTTTATCAGGTGTCCCGCTAAACACTTCGATTTCAGGGGCATTTGCCGCGTGGAACATAAATCGAACCTTCGCTACTACCTGCCGACACGTGCAGGATGATCTGAGCTTCGAGGGCGCGTCGATGACGCAGGGCTCCGGACACGAGTATCGGCTGGAGCAACGACACGCCGTTTCTTTCAATGGCGCTTTCAAAGGATTAGCCAGAAAGGCATCGACGACCCATTCCTTCCTGTGCAGAATACATGTGCCGCTACTCCCTCAGCGCCATGATCAAGAACCGGAACCGAGGATGATTGATGAGACCGTCATCACAGGTCGACTTAGAAGCCCCCGGCCTGGCGTTCACGGCGTTGCTGCAGTTGCAGAAGCCAAGTCGTGTCAGGGACTTCATTCCCAAGGACATGCTGTCGATCCTCGACGGCCTCGAGCCAGGGTTCAGCACCTCCGAGAAGGTAACGAAGCTCGCGCAAGATCTATTGGAGCCAGCTGACGTTCTTTCGGTCGCACAGTCTCGTCGTCTTGCGATCAGCCTCCTCCCTCTGAGGAAAGCTCGTGAGCTTTGCCAGAAGCTTGAGGTAGATCCCGGTCGCGACGCGTTCGCCACGGCTCTATCGGTTGCCGATGATCCAGAGCGGCTGCCAGCCATCCTCTCTTTCTTCGGCGTCGTTGATGAACCCAGGGCGCCGGCTGCTCAATTGCCAGGTCGCGACGTCGCCAGGGCCGAATACGCCTTGTTCGCCCATCAACGGAAAGCTGCCGCGCGTACGCGTTCAATGCTGGCATCAGCACCCCACCGTGGCGTCCTTCATATGCCAACCGGCGCCGGCAAGACGCGCACCGGGATGCACATTGTGGCCGCTCATCTGCTGCATCACGAGCCGACACTCGTAATTTGGCTGGCTCACAATGTTGAGCTGCTCGACCAAGCGGCTGATGAGTTTCTTAAGGCGTGGTCCAAATTGGGTAATCGCGACCTCCAGCTGTTCCGTTTCTGGGGCACAAAAAGAGTGAATCTCAACGAAGCGCGAGATGGATTCTTCGTTGCGGGGCTGAGCAAGATGGCGGCCCTCGACAAGCGAGCACCGAACGAAATCCTCCGGCTGGGCGATCGGGCATCTCTCATCGTTATCGACGAAGCTCACCAAGCAATCGCCCCGACCTACCAAGCTGTTCTGGACGCGCTCGCTACCAAACGTTCGAGTACACAGCTGTTGGGACTGACGGCGACGCCGGGTCGCACCTGGTCTGACGTGGCCGCGGACGAAGCCCTCGCGCAGTTCTTTGATGAGCAGAAAGTCATGCTCGAAGTTGATGGGCATGACGATCCGGTAGCGTATCTGATGGCGGAAGGATATCTTGCCCGCCCTACTTTCAAGCAGCTCAACGTTTCTAGTGGTCTAGACCTCTCCGACGACGAACGAAGTCGCTTGGCGCAAATCATCGATGTCTCTGACGCCATGCTCGAGCGTCTTGGTCAGAGCACACAACGCAATCTGAGCATCGTCGCTAGGTGTGAGGAGCTTGTTGCCAGACATCAGCGCATCATCGTCTTCGCCCCATCTGTGGCAAACGCGAAAGTTCTGGCCGCCATTATGCTCGCTCGTGGCGTTGAAGCACTGGTTGTCACGGGTGACATGGCTCCATCTCATCGGGAACGGACGATTCGTCGGTTCAAAAGCTCTATCAGCCATCCAATCATCATGTTTAACTTCGGTGTCTTGACGACCGGTTTTGACGCACCGAAAACGAGTGCTGCTATAATTGGTCGTCCCACCAAATCGCTAGTGCTGTATAGCCAAATGGTCGGTCGTGCGACACGCGGCTGGAAAGCCGGCGGGAATAAAGAGGCCGAGATCGTTACTGTCATCGATACCGACTTGCCGGGCTTTGGTGACGTCTCGGACGCCTTCGGTAACTGGGAAGATGTATGGCATGGACCACAGAATTGACGATCAACAGGGGCTGATTATTCCGCCCGAGCTCGCCGTTAAGGCGATGCGCGACAGCGGATATCGAAACACCGCCTACGCGCTTGCGGAACTGATTGACAACTCGATACAGGCGAACGGGACGGAGGTCGAACTCATCTGCCTCGAGCAGTACGAAACAGTGAACTCGCAAAGCCGACTCAGGCTCAGTCGAATCGCGATCGTCGACAACGGAGACGGCATGAACTCTGACACGCTCGCGATTGCCCTCCAGTTTGGCAACGGCACCCACCTGAACGACCGCGCTGGCATCGGTCGCTTCGGCATGGGCTTGCCCAACTCGTCGATCTCTCAATGCCGACGGCTGGATGTTTGGACGTGGAAGAACGGCCCGGACAATGCCATTCACTCATATCTCGATGTGGATGAGATTGAAAACGGGACCAAAAACCGGGTCCCGACGCCATCAGCACAGCCGGTACCACAGGAATGGCGGGATCGGTCCGAGATCATCGGGACTTCAGGAACGCTCGTCGTTTGGTCGCGGTTCGAAGAGTACCGGCTGACATGGCGCGGTGCCACGGCGACCCTGCGAAACACCGAGAACCTCGTCGGTCGCATGTACCGGAAGTTCATCAATGATGGCCGAGTGACCATTCACCTCGTGCAAGTGGGTCCAGATGGTGACAGTAATCGACGAGAAACGGTGGTGAACGACCCGCTCTATTTGATGCCGAACTCCTCCACACCAGCACCCTTCGACCAAACCCCCATGTTCCAACCTTGGGGCGAGGCCGATGAGGTTTACGCGATCGAATACGATGGCAGAACTCACGACGTAAAGGTTCGCTTCAGTTGGGCGAAGCCAGAGACCGTGCCAGACGATGGTTTGAACCGCGGCAGCAAGCTGTACGGAAAGCATGCGGCCAAGAACCTCGGATTGTCTATTGTTCGAGAAGGTCGCGAGCTTGACCTCGATACATCCTGGACCAACAGCTACGATCCGACAGAGCGCTGGTGGGGTGCCGAGATTGAGTTTCCCTCAGCCCTTGATGAGGTGTTCGGCGTCACTAACAACAAGCAAAGTGCCACTATCTTCTCGCAACTCGCCCAATACGATTGGCGCACTGAGGCAGAAGACGGCGAGTCGCGCGGGGAGTTTTGCGAACGGCGTCAGGAAGAGGGCGACCCGCGCGGCATTCTTATCCCGATTGTCGAGCACATCCGTGAGCAAATCAGTCAGCTTCGGAAGCGAACGGAGCAACAAACGAAGAACACGCGCGGCGGCGGCCGAAAACGGCATGATGACACAGGCCCCGAAGATACCGCGACGTCAAAGTTTAGGAAGCGCGCGGAGGAAGGTCATAGCGCCGAGGGTGATGCGGAAGAGTTCGATGGTGCCGCGCGGGATCAGTACGAGGAAGATCTGAAGATTGATAAAGACTACCCGGACGAGGTGGCCGCCCGCATCGCGGATGCAATCCTCAAGAAGGGGCGCAAGGTGTCCTTCCTAGACAAGGCGATGGAGGGGTACGCTTTTTTCACTGTCGAAAGCAAGCAAGGCGGGGTCACCAACATTGTTTTCAATTCGAACCATCCGTTTTTTGACCAGTTGATAAGAACGCTTCGTCCCGATCCGGAGGATGATACCGAGCACGAGTTGCTCCAGCGGGTAAACATGGCATCCGACACACTCCAAATCGTCTTCGCCGCTTGGGCTCGGTACGAGATCGAAGAGGCGCGGCAAAAAGGCAAGCTCGCCGACATGCGTCAAGAGTGGGGAAAAATGACCCGCGACTTCCTCATTGATGAGGACGATCAATAGATGGACAGCCCAAGGATTGGTGCGCAGTTCCTACAGCTGTTTCAAGGGGCACCTTCTCGCGTGGTTTTGGTCGCGCCCTTTATTAAGACAGGTGCCTTGCAGCGAATCCTCGAGCAATTCGACCATTCCATCGCACATGTGGATTGCGTGACACGCTGGCACCCTGCCGATATCGCTGACGGAGTCTGTGATCTTGAGATCCTTGAGATGCTACAAGCGCTACCGAACGCCAGTCTTTGGGTTCGCCGTGATCTACATGCAAAGTACTTCCGAGCCGACGGGCAATGCCTGGTTGGTTCCGCGAACCTAACGGGCAAAGCCTTCGGCTGGCGGCTACCAGGCAACCTGGAGTTAATGGTTGAGCTGCCGGCCACTTTTGTCGGTCTCGAAGACTGGGAAAGATCGCTTTTAGCTAGCTGTCTCCCCGCAACGCGTGACTTGCGCGACCGTATCGCTGCAGAAGCCCAGGAACTCTTGGCGATTACTCCGTCACGACCTTCACCCGACGTCGAAGCTGATCACCACCCGGATGAATCATGGATGCCGCTCTGCTCCCGGCCAGACCTTCTGTTCGGAGTGTACGCCGGTCAAAAAACGGACGCCAATATGGTCTCGTCGGCCTACGACCTTGCCTGCCGTGATTTGGCGGCCCTGTCTCCACCCCCCAATCTACCAGAGCCACTCTTCAATCTTCACGTCGCAAACGCGTTGCGCCAACTGACTGTGATCCGAGAGGTAATGGACGCAACGGCGAAAGGGATTCCCGACCGTCACGCCCTAGAAATCATAGTCCCCTATCACGATGCTGAACAGGACGTGTCGATCAATGACGCCTGGCGAATCCTGAAGGATTGGATCATGCACTTCTTCCCGGGTGAGTTTCGCATTGAAGCAGATCAAGAAGTGCTGGTTCGCGGGCGTCAGTATTAGTGCGTCGTTACTTATGGCACGTCAGACACGAGCCTTCATTCTCCGACACCCCATACGCTTCGTCGATATCGAGTGCGTTAATTCGTTGACGCAGGGCGTTCACCGGGCGCCGTGCTGCTTGGCGCTGACGCCGCCGCTCATAGTCCGCTTCAATCTGCGCCACACGCTCGGGTTTGGACAGTTCTTCGAGCGACTCGCCTTGGGACCAAGTAAACGGTGAACCATGGTCGAGTGCGGTCTTCTCGTAGGCCTTCGCCTCTTCGAACCGATCTGGATGCTCGCGCATCAAACGAACCCATTCAATCTTCTGCTGAAAGAAGCAGAAGGTGCATCCTGATCGCGAACGCCACCGGTAGTAGTCCGGGAGACCCAGACCAGAGTTTTCGAGCAGTTCGATGACGCCCGCCTTGTCCAACCCGGCGTCGCGAAGTGGCAGATGCACAGAAAGGTTGGGGTGGGTGGCGATCATGCCGCTGCGCTCGGGCTCGTCCGCGCGGATGGCCACATAGCTATGTACCTTAGTTCCCGCCTCGAGCGCCGGCCGCAACCATTGTTCAAAAGGCCTGATTTTAAGCTGCCGCGTGCACCAACGTGTGCGGGGCGACGGTAGAAAATTGTTGTACTCCCGCAGCCAGAAGTCGAAATCTCGCCCGGGGTTCAGGCGTCTGATCCTCTTCCCAAGAAACCCTTCTAGCTCGTCCAAGTAGGTATAGACCTCAGGCAGCTCCTTGCCGGTGTCGGTGAAGAAGTACTCGACATCAATATTAGGCCGCTCTTGCCGCATCCAGACGGCCAAGGCCGCGCTGTCGCGACCACCGGACAGGCCGAGCACATGCATGTCCTCACGCCCGCTCATGGTTTTCCCTCCACGGTCAGTGGAGCGGCGACGTCGGCCTCTCCGTCATCTTCTAGACGTCGCTGAGCGACTTCTGCCAGCACAGCCAACAGTAGGTCTTGGTCCAAAGCTGCCTCATCAAGCACGGTGGTGATCGCGCGAACCACCGGTTCAAGATCGCGCTGGGCGTCGAGGGAAATTTGCGCCCGACGGACAACGGACCTTTCGGCTTCGCCAACACCCGCCATCACCATCACCGCGGTTTGCGTGGGATCCCGCTGGTCACCAAAAAGCTCAATACGCCGGAACCGATAGGCGTAGTCCGCCAGCTGGACAGACGCCCGACCGGGCTCAAGATCCCGCCATTGCGAAACCGGCTGGCCGGTAACCAAACCGCATATCTCGGCGACTTCATTTATACTGCCATCGAATGTCGTAAGGCGTGAAATAAAGCTGCGAAGCTTCAAATCGCTTCCGCCTTCGCCTTCAATGGCTCGGGCACGCTGCCGCAATGGATTATAATCGTCGCCACGGTGTTTTAGACTACGGACAAGCTTCTCTCTCAGCGATAGCACCATGGCGTCGAAAGCGCTCTCCAACTCTGCCAGCGCGTCGCACACGGCGTTGGCGGCACTTGCAGACGTCTGCCCAACCGACGCCGGTAAATCAGTATCGAGGAGCCGATGAGGGTCGTCGGCATGGAGCAGGGCTTGCCGAACCTTAACAGCTTCTGGCGACAGTCTGCCGCGCGCGTGACGCGACCAGCTTGGCAACTTGAAGACGAACTCGACCAGGCCCTGTGCAATAGGTAAGGGTTCCGCCGCCACCCATTCCTCGCTCTGTTCATTGATGAACGCGGCATAGGCCTCCAAAGCTTGCTTCTGCTTTCGGTCTGCTTTTATGAGCCGAGCCGACAGCGCTGTTGGATCCTGCAGCAAGCGATCAATCAACAGGTCATTGAGTATAGGTTGAAAAACCCCCTCAAGGTAGAGAGCCACACGCTCCCGACGGCTCAATACATAGGCGACCGCCAATATCGGCATCACACCTCGGCGCAGCCCAAGCGGCGGCTCCTGCCACGACGCGTAAAGCGTGTTTAGGGACACCGGGTTGTCGCTTGTGAACAGGTCATCGGCCTTTTCCCAAACGTAACGAAACTCTTTGGCCGGACCCGTTGATGTGGCCGGGTCATCAAGGGCCCAAAGGCCATCATCTCGATTTCGAGGCTTTGACGCATAGAGCCCTGTGCCTTCAAGAACCGTGGACGCGAGACCGCGTTCGGCCGGATAACCCTCGATGCCGAAGTGAGGCTGCCCGTATTGGCCGACCATGGACTGAAGCAATGGCCGCAATGCCGCAACCGTGTTCGAGGATGGCCGCTGGCGATTGATCAATTCTGATTGGATAACCGGTGCCTGTTCGAAGGTTTCGTCCGCCAATCGACTCGCAACCATAGACAGCGCTTGGTTCTTGGAGTCGAATTCTTCCCCACAAATGAACCAGGTCGCTTCTTCGAGCGCTAACCGCAGCTGCTCTTCCAGTCTCGCGGAAATATGGGACAGCCTTGCATCCACTTCCCGTCTTGCGACCACATCGCCCTCGAGCAAGGCATGATGATCGCGCACCTCCCCGAGGGCCACAAATTCTCGCCCCAACGCGAGCAGGTGGTCGCAACGTGGCGGTAGCCCGAAGGCAATCGGCACCGCGCTTTCCGCTCTTGACGACGTCTGTTTGACAATCCCGAGGGCTTCGGCTTCGGCAAAGCGTTTCACCGGTACAACTAAGCGAAAAGCGCCGGCCGCATCCTCCGGCGCGCGCAAGGCGATTTTTGGCACGCCATCATCCAAGAGGGGTACCATGGTCGCGTCAAACCAGCGGGGCGTGCCTGTACGATGGTGGTGCGCCTTCGCCAGGATTGGCCGAAGGCGAGCCAGTCGGTTTAACGCTTCAACATCAAGCTCTTCGCTCGCCGCGAGGCGCTCGCTGATCGCCTGATCAATATTAAAGTCGCTGCCCGCGTGGACGGCGTAACTGTCGAGATGCCGTCTATAGATGAGGATCGACGCTCCCACCAAATCGCGGAGGATCTGCTCGGTGTTACAACCTGCCTCGTTCAGGCAGGTCTCGACAAGCGATCTTTCGGCAGCAATCCCAGACCCGTTGGCGAACAGATCAATGAGGCAAACGGTTTTGGCTACGCGCTCATGCGCGGAGCTATCAAATTGCCGCGACCGATCGACCACCTCGGCGGCAGTCGCCCATCGGTGCCCATCGGGAGAAGCCAGGATGGCTGGCTCGAGATTCACGCGTAGATAGTCCCACAGCGCAGCTGGATCAAAGGTCTCTCCGCTGCCGACATGGGTTTCCGAAAGGAACTCAGCGAACCCCTTCGGTTCGGCAGACGTCAGCAGGCCGAAGACGCTTCGTTCGTTCTGTCCGAACCGTCGGCGGCTGATGGGCCCTAACAACGCCGTCGTCACGGGATGCAGCGGCCAGCAGGCGTCCAAGCGCGCCGCCAAGTCTTCCGGTACCGCACTGCGACGACGGGCAATACACGCAGCGACATCCTTGGCAATCGGCAGGCTGCCACAATGCGCCAAGTCCGAGTGAATGGCTTGCCCGACAAGGTCGATCACTTCGTCCGCTGCGGCGACGAGTGGAATGTCGACAAACCTCCCCTGGATTTTCGCCCAGTCATCTTGGACGGAAGCGCCGAGTACGTTTGCGTACCGCTCGAAGGATTGGTGTAGCACGCCGATAAGAACCAGGCGTCCGCCGGCCCGATTTGCGGCTTCAGCCAAATCCTGAAAAACGTGCAGGTCCCCGACATCGTCCGCCGCGGCCTCAAGAAATTTTCCCAACTCATCAATTATTACGAGAACGCCGCCTCCCGGGCGCGCGTCAATCTCCCGATGGATACGGTCGAGGATATCGTGACCGGCCGGATCGTGACTGCGTGGCCGTCGAGTTCGAGCCTTCCCGGGCCCTCGAGCGATCGCCGTTTCGAGCGCCTCTCGGAGCGCGACAACCGGATCACACCGGCGCCCCGTTACCACTACTGACAGCCATTCCCCGGGCGGCGCAGCACACCAGTACTCAAGCCCAGGTGTGTCGTGCAGAAGTTCGCGCGCCTGCTCAGCGACGGACAGCTCACCGGACACCAAACCGGCAAGCGCCAAGGCCAAGCTGGACTTCCCACCGCCATATGGTCCTGTCCAGGTGAATGCCCCTTGCCCCGCTTGAACGAGCCTCGCCGTTGTCGCGAGCGCCGTTCTGGCTGTTTGCTGCAGAACATAGCCTTGCAGCGGCGCGATTTGGTCGACATCCGCGTCTAGACGGATGGACCGTTGAAACCGCCGCTCCACGCTAACATGATCGGCCAGTAAGGTCATGCGGCCACCGACTGGTTAACGGGACCGAGTCCCGCTTGCAGAAATTTCAATGGGTCGATCGCTTTATCGGTTCGAGAAACCAGACGAACACCCGCTGTATCTGACCATCGAAAGACTCCGTCCGAGAGCGCCTCAATCTGGACGAGGCGGTCGAGAATTGATTCTTCATCCATCTTGAAAATTCGGCCAGGCGAGCCCGGCTCATAGGTGATTTCTTCGACGGACAGACCGGTGAGATGCATGTCGCGCCGCGCCGCACGTTTGCGCCAGAACTCATCGATCGCAAACAGAAAAACGGTATGGGGCAAGGTTGGCTTGGGACCACGCTGAAATTCGAAAGTTCGAGCAGTTGCCTCGCGGATAATTCCGAGTTCCCCTAGGACACTCTCCACCTCCTCCTCCACCGCGCCGCCGGACGATGGTGGCACATAGGACCTCACAAAGCACTCAACATCCCGCTTTATCGTTGCGCTTGAAGAGCGTGCTCGCTTCAGACGCACGCACAGTTCGCGGAGCGGTGCCGCCAACGCTTCCCGGTCAAACCGCGTTGCGTTTAAGTGGTTAAAGGCATAGAACCACGTCGTTGCATAGGCGTGATTGCTGGCGATTAGCCAATGGAGTAGCCAGGTGGTTCCCACGGCTTCCATATAGGGATCAAGGCCATTCTCGGGGTGGAAGAGGGCGTCACCAAGCGCCGTAACGCGATATCGCCCCTGCTTGTCGGTTTCTTTGATTATACGACACAATTGCGCCCAATGCCGTATTGCCCATACCATATTCTTGCCTACGCCAAACCGCACAAGGCCCTCATCCTTGTCGAACACATAGGCGGCATTGTCGGCCTCATCGGCCTCACGCACAGCGTCATAGGCCTTCCGCAGCCATAGACGACGCAGCGGGAAGGTCTCATGACCCGAAAAACGGGTCTCGGCTCCGGATTCTCCAAGGGGTCCTCGCAACATGTCACCATGCTACTGGAAGAAACCGCCAGTGAGCAACCCTCATCTTCAGAGGGCCGTTGACAGGCTGTGATTTTACGCTGCCAACCGCCGCGCCCGGTGGACAGCATCAACCACAAACGCTGCAGCTTGCCGAATTTCTCGATCAGTCGTTGTCCGCCCAAACCCGAAACGTACCGTCTCCCGCGCCTCGTGATGATCGAGGCCAATTCCCGTAAGCACATGGGAGGGCTGCGGCGAGCCTGTGCTGCAGGCCGAGCCCGTTGAGGCGGCAACGTCGTGCTGTAACTGATCTAGCACATCGATAGCTTGAGCGCCGGGGAAGCGCAAACTAACGCACCCCGGGACCTTGTTGCTACCAGAAGCGTTCTCTTTCATATTCGGTAGTCGTTCTCTTAGAAGGCCCACAAAGAGAGCCGCGTGTCGAGCGGCCGTTGATTTCTGGAAGAAATCAGATTGCGCGATTTGCGTAGCGGCAACACCAAATCCAACGCACAAAAAAGTCGGCACCGTACCAGAGCGGCGCCCACCTTGTTGACCGCCTCCATGTATCAACGGCGTCGGCCGTATCGGGCTGTCCGATGCGACCCACAACGCACCAATTCCTTTAGGCCCGTACATCTTGTGCGCCGACATGCTCAGCAGATCCACACCGAGGGCGCTGGCATCGACCGGTATCTTACCCATGGCTTGAGCGGCATCCGAATGGACGACAATGCCCCGTTCTCGGCAGTGCGATGCTATCTCGGCCACAGGCTGAATAGTGCCGATTTCGTTGTTGGCCAACTGAACTGATACCAAGATCGTGTCGTCCCTGATAGCGGACAACACGTTCTCGACTGTGACCACGCCGGCAGGACCTGCCGCCACAGTGGTCACCTCGAAGCCATGGTCCTCCAGCCAACGGGCCGCTTCTAATACACATGCATGTTCTATGGCACTGACGACGAGATGCTTGCCGCGCGCGCCTGCCGCGAACGCGGTTCCTTTCAGCGCCATATTGTTCGCCTCACTTGCTCCCGACGTGAACGTGATTTCCGAGGCATCGACGTTGATGGCACGTGCGACCTGCGAGGCAGCCGTCTCTACGGCCTCGAGCGCTTCTCTGCCTCCTTTGTGGGACGCATGCGGGTTGGCCACATGATCGATCAACGATCGCTGCATCGCCGAAGCAACCCGCGGGTCGACAGGAGTGCTCGCCATGAAGTCCAAATATATCACGGTAGCCCCAAACTCGGATTGACGTCGCCGCAAAGGACCTTCACCTTACCAAAGTTCCTGATTTGTTCAAGGTGCCGCGCTTTTGGATTGCTGCTTGCGATTGGGCAAGTCGCATCTCTGATGCCCCTTTGCGCTAACTCACGAGCACCTTCAACCCTCACCCTCTAGATGAACGGCATCTTTGGGTAGCCAGCTGAAGTGCGCTGGTTGCGCGTTCCATTGCACTGGAAACGGCTCCAGCAGCACTGACAACGTGATACCGGTGTCCTGACGACCATCGAGGATCGCCTCGACGATGTCGGGCGCGATTAGGGTCAGGCGCAGGACGCGGGTCATGTAGGAGGGCGCGATGCCCTCGCGTTTGGCCAGTTCGGCGATGGTGGCGTACTCGCCCGACTCCAGCATCCGTTTCCATCGGAACGCGCGGGCCAGCGCCTTGATCAAGGCGTCGTCCGGATGACGGAGAGTGCGGGTGTCGGTGGGCACCTGCATCTCCTTGCGCCCGCCGCGCTTCACGATGCGGAATGGGACGTGGATGGTGACCGTCTCGGGGACCGCCGTAGCGCGGGTCATGCCGCTTCTCCGATGCCCCCGGCCAGCATCTCGCGAGCGAGGCTGCTGAGTCCGTCGATGCGGAGCCCGACGTTGAGCCCGTCCGCGCCTATGTCGACACGCTCGACCAGTAGCGCCACGATGCGCGCCTGCTCGGCGGGGAAGAGTTCGTCCCACAGCGGGTCGAGTTGCTGAAGGGCCGCGCGTGCGTCGGCTCCGGTGATGTCGTTGGCGTGGAGGCGAGCGGCCTTCCACGTCCCCGCGACGATCTCTGGCTGACGGAACACAGCGCGCAACTGGTCGATGACGGCCGCCTCGATCTCGGCGGCGGGGACTCGGCCGACGGGGCAGGATCCCGCGCCGTGCTTCAGCAC
>JBNGDM010000072.1:0-12501 GCA_049975105.1 Rhodovulum sp.
GGTCGCCAGCACCGCGCCCAGCGGGAAGCCCCCGCCGATGCCCTTGGCGACCATCATGATGTCGGGCGTCACGCCGGCCCATTCATGGGCGAAGAGCCGGCCCGTGCGACCCATGCCGCACTGCACCTCGTCGAAGATCAGCAGCGCGCCGGTTTCGTCGCACAGATCGCGCAGGCCCTTGAGGCAGGCGTCGGGCAGCGGGCGGATGCCACCCTCGCCCTGCACGGGTTCGATCATCACCGCGGCCACGGTGTCGTCGATGGCCCCGGTCAGGTCGTCGCCATGGGCCGGGAACGGCAGGTGCACGAAACCGGGCAGCAGGGGCCCGAAGCCCGTGGTCATCTTCTCGGTCCCGGCGGCGGCGATCGCGGCCGAGGACCGGCCGTGGAAGCAGCCGGCGAAGGTGACGATGTTCACGCGATCCGGCTGGCCTTTGTCGTACCAGTATTTCCGCGCCATCTTGACCGCCAGTTCGCAGGCCTCGGTGCCGGAATTGGTGAAGAACGCCGTGTCGGCGAAGGTCGCCGCAACCAGCGCATCGGCCAGCGCCTGTTGTTCGGGAATGCGGTAGAGGTTCGACAGATGCCACAGCTTGCCCGCCTGGTCGGCCAGGGCGGCCACCAGCGCGGGATGGGCATGGCCCAGCGCGTTCACCGCGATCCCCGCGCCGAAATCCAGGTATCGGGTGCCGTCCGTGGCGATCAGCCATGTGCCTTCGCCCCGCTCGAATTCGAGGGGCGCGCGGTTATAGGTCGGCAGGATGGAGGGGATCATCGGGAAAATCCTCTGGGAACGAAGCCATAGGGGTGCCCCACGGCCGGGGTCGAGTCAACGAGGGTGAAGGGGGGACGCGTTGGCGCACGCGCGGGCGGCCGTCTCAGGAACGGCTGCGGCGTCGGCGAATAATGATGTGAACGCGGCGTGTCATGGGGGCGCTTTAGCCCGCTTCGGCGGGGCTGTCCAGCGTCAAGCCGCCCTTGCCGCGCAGGGCCGGGTGTCCCGGACGGGCGTATCCGCGCAGTCGCCACGGCGCGCCGGGGCGATGGGGGGCGTCGGCCTCTACAAGGTCTTCATGCAGAATGCGCCGATCTGAAGCTTGTCACCATGGACGGGAGAGAACCCGTATTTGCGCAGGATGCGCAAGCCGTCCTCGGTGGCCGCACGGGCGTGGACGGCTTTCGGGGAAATCAACTTGAGATAGGTCGCAAGACCACCGAGCGCCGCGGCCTTGCTGCGGATGCCCGAGGCGAAGACGGCACCGATATAGACGGGAAGCCCGTCTTCGTTCTCGTTGCTCATGGCAAGGGCATCGGGGCATTTCGAATTGAAGGTCTGCTCTTCGATCTGGCGTTCGCCCTCGGCACTGAGGCGGATGACGCAGAAATAGCCCAGGGCCGCACGGTTGCCGTAGGAGACGACTTTCCAGAACGGCTGGAAAGCGTTCTTCTGGATATAGCGGATCTGCTCCATGTTCGAGGCTTGGGGTCCGAACGCCTTGCTGGACAAGTCGTCGATCAGAGGCAGGTCTTGCGCGCGCGCCGGCTTGATGTCCCAGCCGGGCGCCGTCAGATCGCCGAGCCGGGGCGGCACCGTCCGAAGGGCGCCCCAAAGCCAAAGCGCGGCGCCCCCGCCCATCGACAGAAACCCGGCCAACAGGCTGTTCGCAAGCAGCAGGTCCAGCCACAGGGGCAGTTCCGCCCCCAGGATCGGCGCCAGCTTTGCCCGAAGCACGGCCTCGGCGGCGCCGACCGCAAGCAAGGCGCCGCCGATGACGCCCAGACTTCCAACGAGTCTCTTCACGGCTGCGCCCCCAAGCAGAAAGACCGATCCCCTGTTCCGCCCATAGCACAGAACCGAAAAACCGGGAACACCGCGGGCGCCGGGCACGCAAATAGCCGGGCGGTCGGTGGCGTGACCGATCCCCGGGGCGCGGCTTTACAGCCAGGTGTGGAAGCTGGATTTCGCCATCGGTTCCCAGTGCGGCGCGGCGTCGGGCCCGTGGGGGGCGTAGATCTCGGCCACCTTGGCGACCGCGGCGGCGGGGGTCATTTCCTCGCTGTCGCCGGTGCGGCGGCAGGTCAGTTCCACGACGCCGGACTTGAGCCCGCGCGGGCCGACGGTGATCCGCCAGGGCAGGCCGATCAGGTCCATCGTGGCGAACTTGGCCCCTGCCCGTTCCTCCCGGTCGTCGTAGAGCGGCTCCAGCCCCTTGTCGGTCAGCGCCTTGTAAAGCCCCGCACAGGCGGCGTCGGCCTCGGCGTCGCCCTGTTTCAGGTTGACGATGCCGCAATGGAACGGCGTCACGCCCTCGGGCCAGATGATGCCGTTCTCGTCATGGCTGGCCTCGATGATGGCGCCGACGAGGCGCGAGACGCCGATGCCGTGGCTGCCCATGTGGACCGGCACGCGTTCGCCCTTGTCGTTGGTGACGGTGGCGCCCATCGGTTCGGAATACTTGGTGCCGAAATAGAAGATCTGGCCGACCTCGATCCCGCGCGAGGATTTGCGACGCGCCTCGGGAATCTCGGCGTAAAGCGCGGGGTCGTGGGTTTCGTCGGTGCGGGCATAGGGGGTGGTCCATTCCTTGACGATCCCCGCGCATTCGGCGCGGTCGTCATAGTTCACCTTGCGGTCGCCCAGGGTCAGGTCGAGGATCGCGCTGTCATAGAACACCTCGGACTCGCCGGTGTCGGCCAGCACCAGGAATTCGTGGGTGTCGTCGCCGCCGATCGGCCCGGAATCGGCGCGCATCGGGATCGCCTTCAGGCCCATGCGTTCGTAGGTGCGCAGGTAGCTGACCATGTGGCGGTTATAGGCGTGGATCGCGGCATCGCGGTCGATGTCGAAATTGTAGCCGTCCTTCATGTAGAACTCGCGCCCCCGCATCACGCCGAACCGGGGCCGGATCTCGTCGCGGAACTTCCACTGGATGTGATAGAGCGTCAGCGGCAGATCCTTGTAGCTGCCGACATGGGACCGGAAGATGTCGGTGATGAGCTCTTCGTTCGTGGGACCATAGAGCATGTCGCGCCCGTGCCGGTCGGTGATGCGCAGCATCTCTTCGCCGTAATCGTCGTAGCGGCCGGATTCGCGCCAGAGATCGGCCGATTGCAGCGTCGGCATCAGCATCGGGATATGGCCCGCGCGCATCTGTTCCTCGTGGACGATGGCCTCGATCTTCTTGAGCACCTTGAAGCCGAGCGGCAGCCAGGAATAGATGCCCGCCGACGCCTGCTTGATCATGCCGGCCCGCAGCATCAGGCGGTGGCTGGCGATCTGCGCCTCGGACGGGGTTTCCTTCAGGACCGGCAGGAAGTAGCGGGACAGGCGCATTTTCGACCTTTTCCTCGTGAATTCGCGTTCCCGACCCCTTATGTCATCGCGCACGACCAGACAAGCGCCGCGCTTGCACAGCGACGCGGTGCGGGCGATCAATGGACGAGTCGCAGCAAGGAGAGAGCCATGGCCCTGCCGGTCCACGAACAGGTGAAATACTGGGGGATCGCCACGGCGGTGTTCCTGGGCCTGTTGTGGTTCCTGGGCGACATCATCATGCCGTTCCTTGTCGGCATGGCGGTCGCCTATTTCCTGGACCCCGTGGCCGACCGGCTGGAACGGGCGGGGCTGTCGCGGGTCGGCGCCACGGTCGCGATCACGGCGGGCGCGCTGGTGATCTTCGTGCTGGCCGCGCTGGTGGTGCTGCCCACGCTGATCCAGCAGGCGGTCAACCTGGTCAATGCCGCGCCCGACATCGCGGGGCATTTCCACGCCTTCCTGACCGAGCGTTTTCCGTCGCTGACCGATAACGGGTCGGCGGTGTCGCGCACCCTGGCGGGGATCGGCGAAACCGTGCGGTCCAAGGGCGGCGAATTGCTGAACGGGGTGATCGCCTCGCTGGCCAGCGTGGTGAACGTGGTGGTTCTGGTGGTGCTGGTCCCGGTGATCACCTTTTACCTGCTGATGGACTGGGACCGGATGGTGGCCGAGGTCGACAAGCTGTTGCCGCTGGACCATGCCCCGGTGATCCGCCGCCTGGCCGGCGAGATCGACCGCACGCTGGCCGGGTTCATCCGCGGCCAGGGCACGGTCTGCCTGATCCTGGGGATCTATTACGCCGTCGCGCTGAGCCTTCTGGGGCTGAATTACGGGCTGATCGTGGGATTCGTCGCGGGACTGATCTCGTTCATCCCCTATGTCGGCGCGATCTTCGGGGGGGCGCTGGCGCTGGGGCTGGCGCTGTTCCAGTTCTGGGGCGAGTGGTGGTTCATCGCGGGCGCGGCGGCCATCTTCGTCGCGGGCCAGATGATCGAGGGCAACGTGCTGACGCCGAAACTGGTGGGGGGCTCGGTCGGGCTGCACCCGGTCTGGCTGATCTTCGCGCTGTCGGCCTTCGGGTCGATCTTCGGTTTCGTCGGCATGATGGTCGCGGTGCCGGTCGCCGCATCGCTTGGGGTGATGGCGCGGTTCGCCATCGCGCAATACAAGGACAGCCGCCTGTACCGGGGCCTGACGGCGCTGCACCGCGACGACGCGGCGGCGGGCGGGGATGACGACGAGGACGCCGCCTGACATGGCCCGACAGCTTGCCTTTGACCTGCCCGTGCGGCCCGCGCGGGGCCGCGCCGCCTTCTTCGTAGCGCCGGCGAACGACATCGCCGTGGCGCAGATCGACGGCTGGCGCAGCTGGCCCGAGGGCAAGCTGGCGCTGATCGGCCCCGAGGGATCGGGCAAGACCCATCTCGCCCATGTCTGGGCGGAACTGAGCGGCGCGGCAGTGGTTTATGCCGCCGACCTGCCCGGGGCCGACCTGCCCGCGCTGGCCGAAACCGGCGCGGTCGCGGTCGAGAACGCCCAGTGCATCGGCGGTGACGGCCCGGCCGAGGCGGCGCTGTTCCACCTGCACAACCTGTTGCGAGCCGGGGGCGGCGCGCTGTTGGTCACTGCACGCACGCCGCCGCGCGACTGGGGGCTGGCGCTGCCCGACCTGGCCAGCCGGATGCAGGCCACCGCCAGCGTTCACCTGAACCCGCCCGACGACGCGCTGCTGGCGGCGGTGCTGGTCAAGCTGTTCGCCGACCGCCAGATCGCGGTGAAACCCGACCTGATCGGCTATCTGGTGGGGCGGATCGAGCGATCTTTCGGGGCCGCCGCGGAAACCGTCGCGGCGATCGACCGCGAGGCGCTGGCCACCGGGCGCAAGCCGGGTATCCCGCTTGCGCGCACGGTGCTGGACAAGACCGGGCCCGAGGGCCGATAAGTGTCACTCAGCCGTCACATCCCCCTTTCATAAGCCCCACCATGACCCAGGCCGATTTCCTGAAAGCCCCCTTCCCCGCCCCCGTCGAGATCCCCGAACCCCAGCGGATCGGCCCGAAGCGATTCTTCAACCGTGAGCTGTCCTGGCTGGGGTTCAACTGGCGCGTCCTGGAAGAGGCCGACAACCCGCGCGTGCCGCTTCTGGAACGGGTACGCTTCGTGTCGATCTCGGCCACCAACCTGGACGAATTCTATACCGTCCGGGTCGCGGGCCTGCGGGAATTGGCGCACAAGGGCAACACCACGCCCGCAGCCGACGGGCTGACGCCCGCCGAGCAACTGGTGCTGATCGACCGCGATGCGCGCAAGCTGTTGCAGGCGCAACAGGCGAGCTGGAACCGGCTGCGACGGCTGATGGAGGAGGAAGACATCCACCTTCTGACCCGGTCGCGGCTGACCAAGGCCGACCGGACGCATCTGCGGGACCATTTCCTGCACAAGGTGTTCCCGGTGCTGTCGCCGCTGGCCATCGACCCGGCACACCCCTTCCCGTTCATCCCGAACGAGGGGTTCTGCCTCGCGCTGCAGCTGGAACGCGAGAAGGACAGCCAGCCGTTGCAGGCGCTGTTGCCAATCCCGCACCAGATCGACCGATTCATCCGTCTGCCCGCCCGCGAGGGGCAGGCGCGCTTCCTGCCGCTGGAAGAACTGCTGCTGATCCACCTGTCCTCGCTGTTCCCGGGCTACCGCGCGGTGGGCAGCTGTACGTTCCGCGTGCTGCGCGACAGCGACCTGGAGGTCGAGGACGAGGCCGAGGACCTGGTGCGCGAGTTCGAGGTCGCGCTGAAACGGCGCCGCCGCGGCGAGGTGGTGCGCATGAAGATGTCGGCCGGCGCGCCCGAGGAATTGCGCAGCGTCATCATGCGCGAACTGCACATCACCGAGGAAGAGGTGATCGAGGTGCGCGGGTTGATCGGGCTGGCGGACCTGTCGGAACTGGTGATCGACGACCGTCGCGACCTGCTGTGGGACAGCTTCACGCCGCGCGTGCCCGAACGGGTGCAGGACCACGAGGGCGACATGTTCGCCGCGATCCGCCAGAAGGACATGCTGCTGCACCACCCCTACGAGACCTTCGACATGGTGGTCCGCTTCCTGCAACAGGCCGCGCGCGACCCCCATGTGGTGGCGATCAAGCAGACGCTGTACCGGACGTCCAAGAACTCGCCCATCGTCGAGGCGCTGTGCGAGGCGGCCGAGGACGGCAAGTCGGTGACCGCGCTGGTGGAACTGAAGGCGCGGTTCGACGAGGCCGCGAACATCCGCCAGTCGCGCCGGCTGGAACGGTCGGGCGCCCATGTGGTCTATGGGTTCATCAATTACAAAACGCACGCCAAGATCAGCACCGTGGTCCGGCGCGAGGGCGACCAGCTGGTGACCTATACCCATTACGGCACCGGCAATTATCACCCGATCACCGCGCGCATCTATACCGACCTGTCGCTGTTCACCTGCGACCCGGCGCTGGGGCGGGATGCGACCAAGGTGTTCAACTATATCGGCGGCTATGCCGAACCCGAGGGGCTGGAAAACCTGTCGATTTCGCCGCTGTCGCTGAAATCGACGCTGCTGCAACGGATCGCCGAGGAGAGCGGGCATGCCCGCGCCGGCCGGCCCGCGCGGATCTGGGCCAAGATGAATTCGCTGATCGAACCCGACGTGATCGACGCGCTGTATGCCGCGTCGAACGCGGGCGTGAAGATCGACCTGGTGGTGCGCGGCATCTGCGGCATACGGCCCGGCATCAAGGGGCTGTCCGAGAACATCCGGGTCAAGTCGATCATCGGCCGGTTCCTCGAGCATTCGCGCATCGTCTGTTTTGGCAACGGGCACGGGCTGCCCTCGCCGCAGGCGCGGGTCTACATCTCGTCGGCGGACTGGATGGGGCGGAACCTGAACCGGCGGGTGGAAACGCTGGTCGAATGCACCAACCCGACCGTCAAGGCGCAGATCGTCGACCAGATCATGGCCGCGAACCTGGCCGACGAGGCGCAAAGCTGGGTGATGCAGCCCGATGGCCGGTTCCAGCGGGTGAACGCCGCGCCCGACGCGTTCAACTGTCACAGGTTCTTCATGGAAACCCCGTCGCTGTCGGGCCGCGGCACCGCGGGCGCGGCCGATGTGGCCCGGCTGGCCGCCGCGAGCGATTGACGGGAGAAGACGGCCTTGGCACAGTCCGGTCGCGCCCAGGGCGAGAGGCAGCAGATGGACGGCAGCGGCGAGGACCGCCCCGACGCTTGGGATCCTTTCGGCCGCCCGTTGTTCGGCGGCCCCGAGGCGCGGGCGCTGTCGCGCGTCGGCGTGGTCGATATCGGCTCGAACTCGGTGCGGCTGGTGGTGTTCGACGGCGCGGCGCGCAGCCCGGCCTATTTCTTCAACGAAAAACTGATGTGCGGCCTGGGCGCGGGCTTGGGCGAAACCGGGCGGCTATCGCCCGAGGGGCGCACCCGCGCGCTGGGGGCGCTGAAACGGTTCGCCCTGCTGGGCGAGGCGATGGGGGCCGCACCGCTGACCGTGGTCGCGACGGCGGCGATGCGCGACGCCGAGGACGGCCCCGATTTCCGCCGCGAGATCGAGCGCGAAACCGGACTGAAGCCCTGGGTGATCGACGGCACCGAGGAGGCGCGTCTGTCGGCGCAGGGCGTCCTGCTGGGCTGGCCGGGCGCCGAGGGAATCGTGTGCGATATCGGCGGTTCGTCTATGGAACTGGCCGAACTGAGGGGCGGCATGGTGGGCGCGCGGGCGACCTCGGCCCTGGGTCCGCTGAAGCTGCGCGACGTCAAGGGCGGCAAGAAGGGGCTGGCGGCCTATATCGCCGCAGAGATCGAGAAGCTGGCCGCCGGCCTGCCGCGGGCGCCGCGGCGGCTGTACCTGGTGGGCGGGTCGTGGCGGGCGATCGCGCGGCTCGACATGGAGCGGCGCGGCTATCCGCTGACGGTGCTGCACGAATACCGGATGACGCGGAAATCGCTGGCCGCCACCATCGACTGGATCGAGGCGAACGACCCCGATGAGTTACGCGCGCGCACCGGCACCTCGGCCGACCGGATGAGCCTGGTGCCGCTGGCGTGCCAGGTGTTGAAGAAGCTTGTCGCGCATCTGAAACCGCGCGAGATCGCGGTCTCCAGCTATGGCATCCGCGAGGGGTTGCTCTACGAGCAGATGCCCAGCGAACTGCGCGCCCGCGACCCTTTGACCGAGGCCTGCCGCTTTGCCGAGGCGACATCGGCGCGGATCCCGGGTTTCGGCAAGCGGCTTTACAATTTCGTGCTGCCGCTGTTCGGCGCGATCGGCCCCGAGAAGAAACGCCTGGTCAAGGCCGCTTGCCTGTTGCACGACACCGCCTGGCGGGCGCATCCCGATTACCGGCACGAGGTCTGTTTCGACACCGCGACGCGGGCCAACCTGGGCGGGCTGGAACACTGGGAACGGGTGTTCCTGGGGGTGTCGCTCTTGCACCGTTACAAGAACAGCCGGGCGGGCAGCCGGTTCGAGCCGCTGTTCGATCTGCTTGAGCCTGCGCAACTGCGCGAGGCCGAAATGCTGGGCAAGGCGATGCGGTTCGGCGCGATGTTCTCGTCCGAGGCGCCCGACACGCTGGCCGAACTGCGCCATTTCCCCAAGAAGAAGCGGCTGGAACTGATCCTGGCGGCCAGCGCCGAGCCGCTGTTCGGCGAGGTGGCCGAGGCGCGGTTTTCCTCGCTGGCCAAGGCGATGGGCGTCGAAACCGCGGTCAAGCTGCGCAAGCATTGAGGCGCACCGGCCCCGGTGGCGGGATCAGATCTCGATCTCGGTGCCGGGTTCGGGATCGGGGTCGAGCGGCGGCGCGTCGGGTTTGCGGCGGATGATGATGTCGCCGTTGGGCAGCCGTTCGGGCAGTTCGTAGGCGTCGAAATCGTCAACGATCTCGAGCAGTTTCTGCATGGCCGGCTGCATCGTCTCGGCAAGGTCGCGCAGCGCCGGTTCCAGTTCGTCCGAGAGGCCGCGGAAGAACAGCCTCATCCCCTCGCCCAGAAGGTCCATCCCCTCGCGCATGTCGCCACCGGGCGCGGACTCGCTCTCGGCCTCCTGCGCGGTGGCGGGGGCGAGGGCCAGGGCGGCGGCGAGGATAAGGGCGCAAAGACGATCCATGAAAGTCAATATAAGCGCATGGGCGCGATTCTTGAAGCTGTCGCACGGCGGAGGTGTTTCACCTTGGATGTCGCCAAGGCGACCGGGCGGAGCCGGGGGCTGCGCCTAGAGATCGATATCGAGGCTGACCGGGAAATGATCCGAGGCCGTTAGCAGCGCCTCGCGCAGTTCCGGCACACGGTACAGCCCAGGATCGTCGAAAGGGTGCCAGATCCGCCAATGCGGGGTCCGGGCGCAGAGGTCGGGCGAGACCATCACGTAATCGAGCAGCGCCGAAAGAAAGCGCCCCTCCTCGGCCAGGTAGAACCGCGCCGAGGCCGGCTGGGCGGCCAGCCGGCCCTGCAACGCCTGGCGCGCGTGCGGATCGTGCAGCCGCAGCCCCGGCGGGCCGTCTTGGCCCAGCACGATTTCCACGCCCGACCGGCCGAACAGCTTTTCGTATTCGTCGAGACCGGGGCCGTCGTTGAAATCGCCCAGCACGATCAGCGGTTCGCCCGCCGCAAGGTGCGCCTCGACGCGCTGGCGCAACCAGATGCATTGCGCCAATTGCTTGCGCCGGTTCTCGATCGACACGCGCATGACCTCGTCGGCGGTCTCGGCGCCGTGGGGGGCCTTGGATTTCGCATGCACGCCGATCAGGCGAAAGGCGAAGCCGGATGCCGTTTCCATCGCCAGTTCCAGCGGCGGCTTGGAAAATCGGATCAATTCGGGGGCGGTGTCCACGTCGACATCCAGCCGGAACACCCCGTCGAAGCGCGGCGCGTCGGTCGACCCCTTCTTGCCGGTGGGATCGCCCCGCGGGTCGTGGCGCGCGGACAGCCGGTCGGGATCGTAGAGCAGCGCGATTTCCTGCTGGGTGTCGTTGGCGAAACCGGTGATCGCGCGGCGGGCGCGCAGGTCCATCACCCGCGCGAAGCCTTCCAGCGCGGGCACGGTCGCGCGCCGCCCGTTATGGTCGGGCGCCTCGATGACCATGACCGCGTCGGCGTCGAGCGCGGTAAAGACGATGCCCAGCGCCTCGATCTGCTGGTGGCGCGTCACGTCCTGCCGGCCCGACCAGCGGTCGTCGTCCAGCAGGGTGCCCTCGTCGTCGAAAAGGCTGTTGAACCACTCGACGTTATAGGTCGCGATCCTCATGGCCGGGTCATGCGGCGCGGTCCGCGACGATCTGTTCCCAGGCAGCATTGACCGCGATCAGGCGCTTTTCGGCCAGCCGGATCGCCTCTTCGGGAACGCCGCGGGCCTGCATGCGGTCGGGATGGGTTTCGCGCACCTCGGCGCGCCAGACCTTGCGGATGCTGTCCAGATCGTCGCCGGGTTCGACGCCGAGAACGGCATAGGGATCGGGCGTGGCATCGGGCACGAAGCGGGCGCGCAGCGTGCGGAACTGCCGTTCGGTCAGGCCGAAGATCGCGGCGACGCGGGCGAGAAACGCGTCCTCGTCGGGGTGATAGTCGCCATCGGCCAGCGCGATGAAGAACAGCCCCTCCATCAGGTCGCACAACGGCGCGGCGTCGCCGCGGAACATGCGCGCGATGCGGCGGGCATATTCCTCGAACCCGGCGACGTCCTGGCGGGCGAGGTCGAAGACGCGGGCGGCGTTGGCCTCTTCGGCGCGGGGAATCGTGAAGACCTCGCGGAAGGCGGCGACCTCGTCGCGGGTCACGCGGCCATCGGCCTTGGCCATCTTGGCGCCCAGCGCGATCACCGCGATGGTAAAGGCCACGCTGCGTTCGGGCGGCGTGCGCAGCCGGTCGAAGACCTCGGCCAGGCTTTCCCCCTTGGCGAGGGCAGAGACGGCATCGGCGATGCGGGACCAGAGCGACATGGGCGCGAGATTAGCACGCCGCGGGCGCGGTGTCAGGTGCGGCGGAAAGCATCTTTTGCATCAGCACCAGGTCCAGCCAGCGTCCGGCCTTGAACCCCACCTGGGGCAGGCGCGCGCGTTCGGCATAGCCGATGGCGGCGTGAAAGGCGATGCCGGGCGGGTTGGCGGCACTGACCCCCGCGATCATCGAATGAGCCCCGGCAGCGGCGGCGTGGCCCTCGAGCGCGGCCATCAGCGCCCGGCCCAGCCCGCGGCCGCCCGCACCCGGCGCCAGCAGGATCGTGTGTTCCATCGTGTGCGCATAGCCCACGCCCGCGCGGAACTGGCCATAGGTGGCGAAACCGGCCACCGCGCCGTTTTCCTCGGCCACCAGGAAACCATGGCCGGCGACGGTCCGGGCCTCGACCAGGGCGGCGATTTCGGCGGGCGTTTTCAGGGCGGAATTGAAGGTGACGAACCCATCGCGAATGAACCGGTTCCAGACCGCGGCGATGGCGGCGGCATCGTCCGGCGTGGCGGGGCGGAGCGTCATTCCAGCACCCGACGCCCGGACGGCGTGTCGATCAGCGCGCGCATGGCCGGCGCGGGGCCGGAGTGCACGGCGATCAGCGGGTCGTCGATCATGCCACGCAACGCCAGGCGCAGCGCCTCGGCCTGGGGGTGGACCAGTTCCAGCCCGGCCAGCCGGCAGCCGGTTTCGGGCAACAGCGCAGCGGGATGCGCCGCGCCCTGCCACGAGATCAGCGCGGGGAACAGCCCGTCGAAGGGCAGTCGCCCGTCCTCGGGCACCGCCATGCGCCAGCGCAGATCGCCCCGGGCCAGTTCCATCGGCACGCCCGTGCCGTCCGGCGCGCAGGCCAGCGCCGCGTCGAGGTCGTCGCAGCGCGCGATCCAGTTGGTCAGCCGCGGCGGCCCGGCGAAGCGGTCCAGGTCGAACCAGCGCGGGCGGCCGGGCGGCGGCGCGGCGGGGTCGATGGCGATCACCTCGAGATAGAGCCCCGGGCCAAGGCGCAAGAGCCGGTTATGGGTGCCCATCGCGGCGTGCCGGCCGCCGGGCGAAAGCCGCACTTCCAGCCGATCCTCGACGGCGGCAACGCCCGCCTCGAGGGTCTCCGCGGCGATGGCCAGGTGATCGAGCGTCAGCATCGGCACGGCCTTTCCTGTCGGGGCGCGGACCCTGCGCCCGCCCCGGCGCATGACAGGCCGGAGCGGGCACGGATTTCAAC
>JBNGDM010000073.1:0-12445 GCA_049975105.1 Rhodovulum sp.
AGCACCTGCGCCTTGGTCCGACCGATTGCCTTCGCGCTGTCTTCCACATATTTGTCGATTGCGTCGCCGAGGGTCACTTCGCGGCGGCGGGTCTCTCCGATGGGCAGGTTTTCGAGGGCGCCGGGCTTGGCGAGGTCCTTCTCGCGCTTCTCGATCCAGGCCGCGGCGGTCGAGCGCAGCTCGAAGGTCCGGTTTTCGCGCCAGACAGTTTTTCCAGCCCGCCGTACGGCGATCTGGGCAAGCCAGGCGGCAGAGCCGTCTTTGCGCTTTCGCTTGATAATGGTACCCATGGGGTTACAACATTTGGCCCAAGTTACAACAGCTGTTGTAAATCTTACCCGAAATGGGCGCGATTTACAACAAATGAGACAAGAACGGGCTCAAGGACTGGGCGATAAGTGGCTGATAAGAATAAAAGATATAACGTTTTCAATGCGTCGTGCTTATCGGTTGCGCCGATGATGGACTGGACCGACCGCCATTGCCGGTATTTTCACCGGCTGATGAGCGCGCGCACGCTGCTTTACACCGAGATGGTCACCGCGCCGGCGCTGGTCAAAGGCGGTGCGCGGCATCTGCTGGCGTTCGATCCGGCCGAACACCCGGTGGCGGTGCAATTGGGCGGCTCGGACCGGCAGGAACTGGCGCAGGCCACGCGGATGTGCTGCGACGAGGGCTATGACGAGGTGAACCTGAACGTGGGCTGCCCGTCGGACCGGGTGCAGTCGGGCACCTTCGGCGCGGTGCTGATGAAGACGCCGGACGTGGTGGCCGACTGCGTGGCGGCGATGGGGGCGGCCGCGGATGTCGAGGTCACGGTGAAATGCCGGATCGGCGTCGACGAACAGGACCCGCGCGAGGTGTTGCCCGCCTTCCTGGAGACCGTCGCGGCGGCGGGTGTGACGCGATTCACCATCCATGCGCGCAAGGCCTGGCTGCAGGGGCTGAGCCCCAAGGAGAACCGGGATATCCCGCCGCTGGACTACGACCTGGTGCTGGAGATGAAGCGGGCCTTTCCGGGGCTGCATATCTCGATCAATGGCGGCATCGAGTCGCTGGAGGCGGCTAGGGCCTTGCTGGAGGCGGGGCTGGACGGGGTGATGATCGGGCGGGCGGCCTATCACGACCCGGCGGCCATCCTGCTGGGCGCGGACGAGACGATCTTCGGCGTGCCCGGGCGCAAGACCCGGGCGCAGGTGGTCGAGGAGATGAAACCCTATATCGCGCGCCACCTGGCCGCGGGCGGGCGGCTGCACAATGTCACGCGCCACATGCTGGGGCTGTTCGCGGGGCAGCCCGGGGCGCGGGCCTGGCGGCGGGTGTTGAGCGAGGAGGGCGTGCGGCCCGGCGCGGGGCTGGAGGTGCTGGACGCGGCGCTGGCCGCGCTGCCGCGCGCGGCGTGATCGCGCTGGCGCGGGGCGGGGCGCTGGGGTAAGGGGCAGGAAACCCGCACCGGAGGCCCATGCCATGCCCGAGCTTTCGCTGATCCTGCCGATGCTGGCGCTGTTGCTGGCGATCGGGGCGGTGGCGGGCGTCATCGCGGGGCTGTTGGGCGTGGGCGGCGGGCTGATCCTGGTGCCGGCCTTTTTCTATGCCTTCGGGGTTCTGGGCTATGACAGCCCCCAGATCATGCAGATCTGCCTGGCCACGTCGCTGTCGACGATCATCGTGACCTCGGTCCGCTCGGTGGTCGCGCATCATGCCAAGGGCGCGGTGGACTGGGGCATCCTGAAGGGCTGGGCGCCCGGGCTGGTGGCCGGGGCGGTGCTGGGCGTGCTGGTGGCGGCGGGGCTGCGCTCGGTCGTGTTGCAGGGCATCTTCGGCGTTCTGGGCGTGCTGGCGGGGGGCTACCTGGCCTTCGGGCGGTCGGGCTGGCGGCTGGCCGAGGCGATGCCGCGGGGCGCGCTGCGCGCGGGGCTGTCCGGCGTGGTGGGCTTTCTCGCGGTGCTGATGGGGATCGGCGGCGGGCTGTTCGGGGTTCCGCTGATGACGGTCTATGGCCAGCCGATACACCGGGCGGTGGCGACGGCGGCGGGGTTCGGCGTGCTGATCGCGGTGCCGTCGGTCATTGCTTTCCTGCTGGTCGATGTGGCGCCCGCGGGCCGGCCGCCCTTTACCGTGGGGGCGGTGAACCTGCCGGCCTTTGCGGTGATCGTGGGGATGACGCTGATCACGACGCCCCTGGGCGTGGCGCTGGCGCATCGGATGGACCCGAAACCGCTGCGCCGGGTGTTCGCGGTTTTCGCCATCGTGGTGGCGGGCAACATGTTGCGCAAGGCGGCGGGGTTCTGAGCGCGCCCCCCGCGCCGCGGCGTTCCCCTTTCCCTTGGCGCGCGCCGCTGTAAGGTGGCGGCGAGGCGGAACGGAAGGGAGCGGTCATGGTCTATACGGTGATCGACTGGCAGGCGAAGGACGGGATCGGCATTCTCACGCTGAACCGGCCCGATGTGATGAACGCGCTGAACACCCAGATGCGCGCTGAGATCCTGGACGCGGTGCGCCACGCGCCCGACGAGGCGCGCGTGCTGGTCATCACCGGGGCGGGGCGCGCGTTCTGTTCGGGGCAGGATCTGGGCGACGGGGCGAATGTCGCGAATATCGACCTGGAACGCACGCTGCGCGACGAGTACGAACCGATGCTGCGGGCGATTTTCGACTGCCCGATCCCGACGATTGCCGCGGTGAATGGCCCGGCGGCGGGGGCGGGGGCGAACCTGGCGCTGGCCGCCGACGTGGTGATCGCCTCCGAGGCGGCGATGTTCCTGCAGGCCTTTACCCGGATCGGCCTGATCCCGGATGCAGGCGGCACCTATTGGCTGCCGCGCCAGGTGGGGTTCGCCCGCGCGATGGGGGCGGCGCTGTTCGCCGAACCGGTGCCCGCGCGGCAGGCGGCCGAATGGGGGATGATCTGGGAGGCGGTCCCCGAGGACGGGTTCGAGGCGCATTGGCGGGCCCGTGCGGCGCAATTGGCCAAGGGGCCGACGGTGGCCTATGCCAAGCTGAAGGCGGCGATCCGGGCGTCCTATGGCAACGACCTGGAGGCGCAGCTGTCGCTGGAGGCGCAGTTGCAGGGCGATTGCGGGGCGACGCGGGATTTCAAGGAGGGGGTCGTCGCCTTCCTGGAAAAACGGGCGCCGCGCTTCGAGGGGCGCTGAGGGCGGCCAGCCGAGAACAAGACGATTGACAGCCGAGCGCGCGTGCCGAACACTTCGCTCAGCGATGGGGAGATTGCGCGCCACGTTCTTGTGGGCCCAAGGCAGGAGGAGATCACCGATGGCAATCGGAAGAATTTCGATGGCGATGCTGCTGGGGGCGACGCTTCTTGCGGGCTGCGGCGATACCTATGCCGAACGCGCGCTGACGGGGGCCGCCATTGGCGCCGGGGCGGCCGCGGCGACCGACAATGATGTCGCCACCGGGGCTGCGCTTGGCGCGGGGGCCGGCGTGCTGACCAAGAACTAGCGGCACGGGCGGCGTCCCTGAACGGTGAAGGGCCGCCCCTTGGGGACGGCCCTTGTGCGGTTCAGCGGTCCTCGACCTCGACATAGTCACGCATGGTCGGACCGGTATAAAGCTGGCGCGGCCGGCCGATGCGCATGTTCGGATCGGCGATCATTTCCTTCCACTGGGAAATCCAGCCCACCGTGCGGCTGACCGCGAAGATCGGCGTGAACATAGAGGTGGGGAAGCCCATCGCGTCGAGGATGATGCCCGAGTAGAAATCGACGTTCGGATAAAGCTTCTTCGAGACGAAGTATTCGTCCTCCAGCGCGATCTTCTCAAGCTCCATGGCGACCTTGAGCGTCTCGTTGTTCTCGACGCCCAACAGCTCCAGCACCTCGTGGGCGGATTGCTTCATCACCTTGGCGCGCGGGTCGAAATTCTTGTAGACGCGGTGGCCGAAGCCCATCAGGCGGAACGGATCGTCCTTGTCCTTCGCCTTGGCGACATATTCGGGGATGCGGTCCACGGTGCCGATTTCGCGCAGCATTTCCAGGCAGGCCTGGTTCGCCCCGCCATGGGCCGGCCCCCAGAGACAGGCGATGCCTGCGGCGATGCAGGCAAACGGGTTCGCCCCCGAGGACGAGGCCAGCCGTACGGTCGAGGTGGACGCGTTCTGTTCGTGGTCGGCGTGCAGCGTCAGGATGCGGTCCATCGCGCGGGTCAGGATCGGGTCGACCTCGTATTCCTCGGCCGGCACGGCAAAGCACATGCGCAGAAAGTTCGAGGCGTAGTCGAGATCGTTGCGCGGATACACGAAGGGCTGGCCGATCGTGTATTTGTAGGCCATCGCCGCGATCGTCGGCATCTTGGCGATCAGCCGGATCGAGGCGACTTCGCGCTGCCAGGGGTCGTTGACGTCGGTCGAGTCGTGGTAGAAGGCCGACATCGCGCCCACGACACCCACCATGACCGCCATCGGGTGCGCATCGCGCCGGAAGCCGGTGAAGAAACGGTGCATCTGTTCATGCACCATGGTGTGGCGGGTGACGCGGTTCTCGAAATCCTCGAGCTGCGCGCCGGTCGGCAGTTCGCCGTAAAGCAGCAGGTAGCAGACCTCGAGGAAGTGCGATTTCTCGGCCAGTTGGTCGATCGGGTAGCCGCGATGCAGAAGCTCGCCCTTTTCGCCGTCGATGAAGGTGATCGAGCTTTCGCAGGACGAGGTCGAGGTGAAGCTGGGATCGTGGGTGAACACGTTCAGCCCGCCATACAGCTTGCGGATGTCGATGACGTCGGGTCCGGCCGTGGGGCTGAGCACCGGCAGGTCCAGCGACGTGTCTCCCAGGGTCAGTGTTGCGGTTCTGCTGCTGTCGGCCATGGATGTCCCTCTTTGTTCGAGAGACCGGGCCGCGTTCCCCTGCGGCACGGTCGGGTGGCGTGCGGGGGCGTGCGGCGGTCGGTTGCCTCAGCCCTGGGCGTCAGCCAGCCGAGCAAGTGTTTCTTCCCGGCCGATGACGAGCATCATGTCGAAGACGCTGGGCGAAACCGTGCGCCCGGCCAGCGCCGCGCGCAGCGGGCCTGCCAGCTTGCCCAGCTTCAGCCCGTGGGCCTCTGCCACCTTGCCGACGGCCGCCTCCAGCGCGTCACGGGTCCAGCTAGCATTTTGCAGATGCGGCGTCAATTCACCCAGTATACGACGGGATACATCGTCGAGCGCCTTGGCGGCTTTCTCGTCCGGGCGAATAGGGCGCTTGGACAGGACAAAGTTCGCCTTCTCAATAAGTTGCGGGAAGGTCTTGATGCCGCCTTTCAGCAGCGGCAGGGCCTGCGCGAGGCTGGTTTTCCGGCCCTCGGACAAGGGCGTGCGCCCGGTGGCAGCCAGAAATGCCTCGAGCTCGCGCAGCAGTGCAGCATCGTCCATCGCGGCGAAATGCTGGCCGCAGAGGTTTTCCAGCTTCTTGAAATCGAAGCGGGCGGGGGATTTGCCGATTCCCTCCAGCCCGAACCAGTCTTGCGCCTGCGCGTCGGTGAAGAATTCGTCGTCGCCGTGGCTCCAGCCGAGCCGCGCGAGGTAATTGCGCATGCCCGCCGCCGGATAGCCCATGTCGCGGTATTCCTCGACCCCCAGCGCGCCGTGGCGCTTCGACAGTTTCTTGCCGTCGGCGCCGTGGATCAGCGGGATATGTGCCCAGACCGGCACCGGCCAGTCCATCGCGGCATAGATCTGCATCTGGCGCGCGGCATTGTTCAGGTGATCGTCGCCGCGGATGACGTGGGTCACGCCCATGTCGTGATCGTCCACCACGACGGCGAGCATGTAGGTGGGCGTCCCGTCCGAGCGCAGCATCACCATGTCGTCAAGCTGGTCGTTGCCGATGGTCACGTCGCCCTGCACCTGGTCGGCGATAACCGTTGTCCCTTCGCGCGGGGCCTTGAGCCGCACCACGTAGGGCGCGTCGGGATGCGTCGCGGGATCGGCGTCGCGCCAGGGGCTTTGATAAAGGGTCGAGCGGCCCTCGGCCCTGGCCTGTTCGCGGAACGCGGCGATCTCGTCCTGGGTGGCGAAGCATTTATAGGCGTGGCCGGCGGCCAGCATTTGGTGGGCCACCTCGGCGTGGCGGTCGGCGCGGGCGAACTGGCTGACCGGGTCGCCGTCCCAGTCGAGCCCCAGCCAGGTCAGCCCGTCGAGGATCGCCTGGGTCGCCTCGGGGGTGGAGCGGGCGCGGTCGGTATCCTCGATCCTGAGCAGGAATTTCCCGCCGCGGCCGCGCGCGAACAGCCAGTTGAACAGCGCCGTGCGCGCGCCGCCGATATGCAGGAAGCCCGTGGGCGAGGGCGCGAAGCGGGTGACGACGGGGGTGTCGGACACGGGCATTAACCTTTTGTTCACCATGGTGGAGATAGCGTTGCCGCCTGTCTAGGAGATCGCTCGGGAGAGAACAAGCGGTGGGGCCGCTCGGCGCGCTCGAAGCCCGGCGGGGGCAGCTATTCCCGTGGACGCCGGTGCTGATTGCGCTGGGAATCGGAGGCTATTTCGCCCTGCCGGTCGAACCGCCGTTGTGGAGTTTCGGAGCGGTGGCGGCGATGGCGGTGCTTGCCGTCGTCGGCGTGTGGCGGCTGCCCGAGATCTGGGGCCCTGTCTTTGTCGCGCTGGCGCTGGTCTGCGCGGGCGTGCTGCTGGCCGGGGCGCGCACCCAGATGGTCGCCGCACCCAAGCTGGACTACCGTTTCTACGGTGTCGTCGAGGGGCGCGTCCTGACGCTGGACCGGTCGCTGTCGGACGCGCCGCGGATCACGCTGGACCGGGTCTGGCTGGAACGTGTGCCCCCCGAAAAGACGCCCCACCGGCTGCGCATCTCGCTGCACGGGGATGGCGGGGTGACCGACCCGATGCCGGGCACCCGGATCGCGATGATGGCGCACCTGTCGCCGCCCTCGGCGCCTGCGGAACCGGGCGGGTTCGATTTCCGCCGGCATGCCTGGTTCGACGGGCTGGGCGCGGTGGGCTATGCGCGCACGCCGGCGGTGGCGCTGGAGCCGCCCGAAGGCGGGCTGACGCTGATCGTGCACCGGGCGCGGATGCACCTGTTGGCGGCGCTGCGCGACCGGATCCCCGGCGACCAGGGGGCGTTCGCCGCCGCGATCCTGACCGGCGACCGCTCGGCGATCTCGCGCGAGACGTTGCAGGAGTTGCGCGACTCCAATCTGGCGCACCTGCTGGCGATTTCCGGGCTGCACATGGGGTTGCTGACCGGGGTGGTCTTTGCCGCGCTGCGCTTTGGCCTGGCGCTGATCCCGGCCGTCGCGCTGCGCCTGCCGATCAAGAAGCTGGCGGCGGTGGGCGCGTTGGCCGCGGGGGCGGTTTACCTGGCCCTGTCGGGGGGCAACGTGGCGACGGAGCGGGCCTATGTAATGGTCGCGGTGGTGCTGGTGGCGGTGCTGGCGGACCGGCGCGCGCTGACATTGCGCGCGGTGGCGTTCGCGGCGCTGATCATCCTGGTGATCGCGCCCGAAAGCCTGACGCAGGCCGGGTTCCAGATGTCCTTTGCCGCGACAACCGCGCTGATCGCGGTGTTCGGGGCGCTGCGCGACCTGCCCGAGGGAATGTGGCGCCCGCCGCGCTGGGCGCAGGGGGCGCTGGCGGTGGTGCTGTCCTCGGCCATCGCGGGGTTTGCCACGGCGCCATTCGGCGCGGCGCATTTCAACCAGGTGTCGCAATTCGGCCTGCTGGCCAATGTGCTGAGCGTGCCGCTGATGGGGGTTCTGGTGATCCCGGCCGCCGTCGCCGCGGCCTGCCTGGCGCCCATCGGGCTGTCGGTGCTGGGGCTGGAGCCGATGCGCTGGGGCATCGCGTGGATCCTGGGCGTGGCGGAGTGGGTGGCGGGGCTGGATGGCGCGGTCTGGCCGGTCGTGGCGCCGGGGCCCTGGGTCTTGCCGCTGATTTCCCTGGGGGCGCTTTGGGTGATCCTGTGGACGGGGCGGGCGCGGGCGGCGGGGGCGGTGCCGATCCTGGCGGCCTTCGTTCTGTGGGCGCAGACCGAGCGCCCTGCGCTGTTGATCGCGGAAAGCGGCGGGCTGATCGGCGCGCTGGGGCCCGAGGGGCGGGCGCTGTCGAAACCCGGCGGCGAGGGGTTCGTGGCGCTATCCTGGCTGGAGAATGATGGCGACCGGGCGCGGCAGGAAGAGGCGTTCGCGCGGCCGGGGCTGAACGGCGAACGCGGTTGCCAGAGCGCTGAGGTGGCGGGCGAGACCTTTACGTTGGTCACCGGGCGCGGCTGGGCCGAACGTATCGCACCGGCCTGTGCGGCGGGCTGGGTGGTGGTGCCGCAATACCTGGACGATGCGCCCGAGGGATGCCGGCTTATGGACCGCGGGCGGCTGGCGCGCACCGGCGCATTGGCCGTCTATCCGGGGCCGGACGGCCCCCGGATCGTTGCGGCGCGGCGGGTGGCGGGCGACAGGCCCTGGACTCAGTAGCTGCGGATCAGCCCGACGAGACGGCCCTGAACCTTGACCTGGTCCGAACGCAGGATGCGGGTTTCATAGGCCGGGTTCGCCGCCTCGAGCGCGATCATGTCGCCCTTGCGGCGGAACCGCTTGAGCGTTGCCTCGTGGTCGTCGACGAGCGCCACCACGATCTCGCCGTTCTCGGCGGTGGTCTGTTCGCGGATCACGACCACGTCGCCGTCGTTGATGCCGGCCTCGATCATCGAGTCGCCCTTGACCTCGAGCGCGTAATGCTTGCCGCGCCCCGAGACCATGCCGCCGGGCACCGCGACATGGTGTGAGACATGGGAAATCGCCTCGATCGGCGTGCCGGCGGCGATCCGGCCCATGACGGGCAGTTCCAGCGCGCCCACCGTTTCGACATCCATCGCGCCGCGCGGGGCGGGCGGCGGCGGGCCGTCGCCCTCGATCACCGTGGGGCGGAAGCCGCGAGCCTCCAGCGCCTCGGGCAGCTTGACGATCTCGATGGCGCGGGCGCGGTGGGCCAGCCGGCGGATGAAGCCGCGCTCTTCCAGCGCGGTGATCAGGCGGTGGATGCCCGACTTGGACCGCAGGTCCAGCGCCTCTTTCATCTCGTCGAAGGAGGGCGGCACGCCGTCACGCTGTGTCCGCTTGTGGATGAATTCCAAAAGGTCGAGCTGTTTCCGCGTAAGCATGGTCCATCCCCGCCATGGGCTTTGTTCCCCCATGTTCTAGGCATGTTCACGTTTTGTGTCAAGTTTTCGCTGGTCAGATCGGGATGTACGCGACCGTCTCGCCGGCCCGGCGTGGGCCGTCGCCGACCGGGCGCACGATCAGCGCGTCGGCCTCGCTGAGTATCGTCAGAAGCGCGCTGTCCTGCCGGTCGAAGGGGGCGATGCCGTCGGCGGTGATCCGGGCGCGCATGTAATGTTCGCGCGGGCCGTTCGCGTCGAGGTCGCGGGCAAGGCGGCCGGTCAGGCGCGGGGCGGGGGCGGCGGGCAGGCCCAGCATCACGCGCAGCGCGGGCAACAGGAAAAGCTGAGCACAGACCAGCGCCGAAACCGGGTTGCCGGGCAGGCCGATCATCGCGGCCGTTCCCATGCGGCCCGCCATCAGCGGTTTGCCGGGGCGCATCGCCACCTTGTAGATGGCCTGCTCCATGCCCAGGTCGGCGGCCACCTTGCCGACGATGTCGTGATCGCCCACCGACGCGCCGCCGATGGTCAGGACAAGGTCGGCGCCCTCGGCCAACTCGAACACGGCCCTGAGCGAGGCCTCGGTGTCGCGCGCGATGGGCAGGAGGCGCGCATGCCCGCCCTCGGCCTCGACCATGGCCTTCAGACCAAAGGCGTTCGAGGCGATGATCTGGTCGGGCCCCGGGGTTTCGCCGGGCATCACCAGTTCGTCCCCGGTGGCGATGATCGCGACCTCGGGGCGGCGGTGGACGGGCAGGACGGGCAGGTTCATTGCGGCGGCCAGCGCCAGGTCGGCGGGGCGTAAACGGCGCGGCGCGGCGATGGTGTCGCCCAGTGCGAAATCGGCGCCGGCGGGGCGGATGTTCGGGCCGCTGCCGACCTCGGTCAGGGTGATCCGGTCACCGTTGCGGGTGACGTCCTCCTGGATCACCACGCGGTCGGCCCCCGCGGGCACCGGGGCGCCGGTGAAGATGCGCACGGCCCGGCCGGGGGCAAGCGTGCCCGCGAAGCCCTCGCCCGCGCGCGCGGTGCCTATCACCGTGAGCATGGCGCCGGGTCGGGCATCCGCCGCGGTCACGGCATAGCCGTCCATGGCCGAGGCGGCGAAGGGCGGTTGGGTCAGGCGGGCGGAGACCGGGCGGGCCAGCACGCGGCCTGCGGCCTCGGCCAGCGGCACCTCTTCGACGGGGGTGGGTGCGACGAGGGCGAAGACCTTGTCCAGCGCCTCGGCAACGGAAATCATGTCGCTGCCTCGTAGCGGCCGGACTTGCCGCCCTCCTTGAGCGTCAGGCGGATGCCGCAGATCTCCATGCCCTTCTCGGCGGCCTTGAGCATGTCGTAGACCGTGAGCGCCGCGACCGAGACGGCGGTCAGCGCCTCCATCTCGACGCCGGTCTGGCCACCGGTCTTGACGGTAGCGGTAATACGGATGCCGGGCAGGGCGGGGTCGGGGGTCAGGTCGAGGGCGACCTTGGTCATCGGCAGCGGGTGACACAGCGGGATCAGCGCGGCGGTGTGCTTGGCGCCCATGATGCCGGCGAGCCGCGCCACGCCCAGGACATCGCCCTTGCTGGCCCGGCCTTCCGTCACCAGCTCAAGGGTTTGCGGGCTCATTTTCACATGTCCCTCGGCGACCGCGAGGCGCGCGGTCACGGGCTTGTCCGAAACGTCGACCATATGCGCATGGCCCTCGGCGTCGAAATGGGTCAGCCCCGTCATCACTGGAAGCCCATCGAGGGGTTCGCGAGCAGCGCCCTGGTGGCGGTGGAGACATCGTCCTGCCGCATCAGGCTTTCGCCGATCAGGAAGCTGCGCACGCCATAGCGGGCCATGTCGGCGAGATCGGCGGGGGTGTTGAGGCCGGATTCGCTGACGATCTGGCGATCCTCGGGCACCCGGCGTGCAAGCTGACGAGAGGTGTCAAGAGTGGTCTCGAAGGTCTTGAGATTACGATTGTTTATGCCGATCAGGGGGGACTTCAGCGCGCTGGCGCGGTCCAGTTCCTCGGCGTCGTGCACCTCGATCAGGACATCCATGCCCCAATGCCGCGCGGCGTCTTCCAACTCGGCCGCCTGGGCGTCGGAGAGGCTGGCCATGATGAGCAGGATGCAATCGGCCCCCAGCGCGCGCGCCTCGGCGACCTGGTAGGGGTCGTACATGAAATCCTTGCGCAGGCAGGGCAAGGTCACCGCCGCATGCGCCTGGGTCAGATAGTCCTTGGCGCCCTGGAAGGATGGCGTGTCGGTCAACACCGACAGGCAAGTGGCGCCGCCCTCGGCATAGGCGCGGGCGAGCGCGGCGGGGTCGAAATCGGCGCGGATCAGGCCCTTGGAGGGGCTGGCCTTCTTGATCTCGGCGATCAGGCCATAGCCTTTCTGGGCGGCCCGGTGCAGGGCCTGGGCGAAGGGGCGGACGGGTGCGGCGGCACGGGCCGCGGCCTCGACGTCCGACAGCGGATGCGCGGCCTTGTCGGCGGCGATCTCGTCCAACTTGTAGGCCTTGATACGGTCCAGGATGGTCTCGGTCATGCCGCCTCCGAGGTGATTTGGGCGAGGGACTGTACCTTGGCTTGGGCGCGGCCGCTGTCGATGCTTTCGGATGCTATTTCAACGCCGTCGCGCAAGTTCTTCGCGCGGCTGGCGACAACCAGCGCCGCAGCGGCGTTGAACAGAACAGCGTCGCGATAGGCCGAAGGCTCGCCGTCCAGCAGCGCGCCGAACGCCCGCGCGTTATGCTCGGGCGTGCCGCCCAGGATGGCCTCGAACGGGTGCTCGGGCAGACCGGCCTCCTCGGGGTGCAATTCGCGCTCGGTCACCTCGCCGCCGTCCAGCATCGCGACAAAGGAAATGCCGGAAATCGACAGTTCGTCGGTGCCGTCCCCGCCATGGACGAGCCAGGCCGCTTCGGAGCCCAGCGCGCCCAGGGTTTCGGCCATCGGACGGATCAGGTCTCGGGAAAACGCCCCGGTGAGTTGACGTTTGACGCCCGCGGGGTTGGTCAGCGGCCCGAGGATGTTGAAGATCGTCCGCGTGCCCAGTTCCGCGCGCGTCGGGCCGACATGGGCCATCGCAGGGTGGTGCATCGGTGCCATCATGAAGCCGATACCGACCTCTTTCAGCGCCTTTTCAACGATATCCGGGCCGATCATCACGTTGATGCCCATCTGGGTCAACGCATCCGCCGCGCCTGATTTCGACGACAGGTTGCGGTTTCCGTGCTTGGCCACCGGCACGCCCGCGCCCGCCACCACGAAGGCCGTCGCGGTCGAGATGTTCAGCGTGCCCTTGCCATCGCCGCCGGTTCCGACGATGTCCATCGCGCCCTGGGGCGCGGTAACCTTG
>JBNGDM010000074.1:0-12350 GCA_049975105.1 Rhodovulum sp.
CGGTGGCAAGGTAGCTTTCGGTCGCGACCGCGTCTTGGGCGTAACTCAGCCTGTCGCCGGTATAAGCCAGCATCTCGACCAGTGCGATGCCCAGATCGGCGGGGTTGCGTTCGCGCCAGTCGGGCATGATCTGCGCCATGCGGCCCAGCATCAGGCGGCGGAAGCTGTGGTAATCCTTGGCGAGATAGCTGATCGCGGGGGGCTCGGGCGCGTCCTCGGGGCAGTCCGTCCGGGGCGCGCAGTCGAAATCGGTGGGGCATTCCACCTTGAAGGAAAAGTCGATCTGCGCCAGCAGCCGGTCGATGCCCGGCGGCGGCGACAGCGGGTTGCCGCCGTCGATCAGCCTGAGCGTGTAGGTCGCGTGATCGCCGTGGCTTTCGGTGCGGATCACCAGCGTTTCGCCCTGCACCGCCGGGTCGAGATCGCCCAGGTATGCGATCAGCCCCGCCTCGGCCAGCGTGGCGTCGGGTGCATCGGCGCGGGTGATCCATTCGATGCCGACATCGGTGATCCGCTCGCCCCCCGTTAACTCGAGGTTGTCGAGCGTCAACGTCGGGGCGGCACGCAGGAAGCGGACCAGCAGGGTGCGCTGGCGCGGCGTGTCGGGCGGCGCCTCGCCGTCCAGCACTTCGAGGAAGTCGATGCCGTTCAGCGGCGGGTTGGCCAGCACCAGTTCGCGCCGGCGGGGATCGCAGCAATGGTAGATCATGTCCCCGTCTCCAGCGCGAACTCGGCCAGCTCCACGCCCTCTCGGCCGCGCAGGCGATAGGCGATGCGGATGCGCAGGGTGGACTCCTCGGCCTGCGTTTCGACGGCGTCTATCTCGATCCGTTGGCCGAGATGTTGTTGCAGCGCGCCGCGGATCATGAATTCGGCGGTGGCGGCGGCCTCGGGGCTGGCGGCGGCAAAGACCAGTTGCAGGATGCCCGCGCCGAACTCTGGCCGGTTCACGCGTTCGCCCGGGTTCGTGAACAGGATCTGCTCGATCATGTCGCGGATATGCTTGGCCTCGGCCGCCCGCGCGGTGCGTTCTGACCCGTCGAAATGGTAGGGGAAGTCGATCTGCATCGCTTCAGGTCCCCACCACACGGGTCTGCGCCTGGACGGGCAACAGCGGCGTGCCCGTGGGCGTGCAGACCGACACGCTGTCCATCAGAACGACCGGCTGGCCGCCCGCGAAGACGCGGGTGGCGGCGGTGATATAGGTGCCGGTGACGCAGGGGCCGTTGCCGCCCGGCGGCACGAAGCCGCAGCCCGCGACCGCCCAGGGTGCGGCTTGCGTGACGACCGGCTGGCCCGAGACGAGGACGCGCGCAAAGGGCGCGGTCGGCATGGCCTGGCCGCCATGCGAGCAGGTGACGGTCGCGCCGAGATGCAGGATGGGTCCGGGCATGTGGTCCTCCTCAGATCACGGTCAGCGCGCCGTTGTTGACGGTGACGGTGGGACCGACCAGCGTGATCGAGGCGCCGCGGCCGTTCTGGATGTAAATGCCGGTATCGTTCACGATCAGCGAGGCGCCGCCGGGCGTCTTGATGACGATACCGCCCGTCGGCCCCGGCAGGTCGGTGACCGTCACCCCGTTCTGTGCCATCGTCTGCATCGTCAGTGCCGACAGCCCCGGCGGTGTCATCAGGTGCAGCGCTGGCACCTCGGCGGCCGAGCCGAAGAAGCCCCCGGTCCAGATCGGGTAATCGGGGTCGCCCCGTTCGAACTCGATCCAGACGCCTGCGCCGGGGGGTGGGATCGCGACGCTGCCGGTCTGGATGCCGGCCATCGGGAAACAGGGCATCGCCCAGCTGGTCAGTGCCACCGACGAGACATCGGGCACGATCGCCGTGATCCGGCCCATCATCATCGGGTCGATATTGCTGACCACCGTTCCGCGGTATTTTCCGTAATAGCGTTCCGTCATGCCGGCACCGATGCCTGGGTGGGCAAAAGCCCGTTGCGTTTCAGCGTGAAGCTTTGGGTGTACTTGCCGCGCCTGATCTCGTGCCGGACGCTGGCCACGTAATGCACCCCGTCGAAGGCCGCGCCCGCGCCGCGCACGCCGACCAGCCCCCGCGCCTGCAGGATGCGCCCGTAGCGCAGCACGTCGATCCGGCCCTGGCCCGTCACCGCGTCGGAATGGCGGGCGGCGTGGGAAAAGCCGCGGGCCAGCGCCTCGAGCGGGTTGAGCCGGGCGGTGTCCCTCAGCCGCGCGATCTTGGGCGGCAGGGGCGGAATCGCGCCCAGTGGTGGGTGGAAAGGGACCGCGGACGGGATCGGGATGGGGATCGGCGCGCGGGTCTCGCGGTTCTGGATATAGACGATCGGCATCTCGGTGCCCGCCTTGTCGAAGGTGAAGCTCAGTTCCTCGGCATTGGTGGGGCTGCCCCCGTCGACGGTCAGCGCGGGCTGCACCTGGCCGATGCGCACCTCGGGTCCCCAATAGGCACAACTGGTGGCGGGCGCCGGTCCCGGTTTCATGAAGAAGGAATAGCCCGCCTCGCGCGCCAGCGTGCGGATATAGGCAAGGTCGGTGTCCTGGTGGCGCGGCATACGGTCGGTCGGTAGGGGCGGGCCTTCGACTGAGGGGATCACCTGCGGGATCACGCCCAGCCAGGCGTATTTCGCAAGGATCATCGCGACCCGGGCGAAGGGCGGCATGGCCGGGTAGGGCAGGCCCGAGAAATCCAGCAGTTCCATCGCTGCGGTCAGGTCCTTGCCCTGCACCCGCAGCGTGGCGGGTTGGCCGCCGGTGCCGGGGCTTAGCGAGGTTCGGGTCACGACGCCGTTGATGAGCGATGTGGCCCGCCCGTTCACGGTGGCGACCAGTGCCACGCGCAGGATCGGCAGCGCCGCGCCCCCCGCCAGCAGGAAGATCGTGTTAAGCGGCGAGTCCTTCTCGACGGCGAATTCCAGGTCGAAGCCCGACTGGGTCTCGCCGGAATTCTCCTCGATGGTGACGGATCGCAAGGCATCGACCACCGAGGCCGGCGCCGGGACCGGAACCCCGGGGCCGAACAGCACGGTCATGTCGATGCCCTTGATCATGGGGTTATTCCTCCTCGGGCGCGGGCACGCCGCGGGGCAGTGTGATGCGGACCTCGGCACCGGTTTCCTCCAGTTCCTCGGGCCAGAGCGCGCCGTTGGCGTCCATCAGCATCCAGAACATCTCCGGGTCGCCGGTTTCGGCCGAGGCGATCTGGTCCAGCCGTTCGCCCTGGCGGGTGGTCCGCAGGTGGCGCAGCGCGAACTCCTCGGGCGGCGGCGAGAGGCGGCGCTTGAGGTAGGTCACGGGCTGGCCGTCGGCGCCCTTGACCTGCGCGGTCGGCACGCCGTGATAGCGGCTTTCGGGGGGAAAGTCGGTGCGTTCGACCACGCCCGCCTCGAACATGGCCTGGATCGGGTTCTTCATGTCGGCAGCCCCTCAAGTCCCAGTTCGCCCAACTGCCCGGCCGCGGCGCGCGCGGCCAGCGCTTCCTTGCCCTGCAGGTAGGCCATGAACAGACCCCCGCCCCGGTGCTCGAAGCCCAGATCGGCCACGCTGAGCACCCGCAGCGACAGGCTGACCTTGGCGCGGATCGGGTTCAGCGCCGGGTCGAAGAAATCCTCGGTGATCGAGAGGTCGGTCAGCCGGACCGGCACCACGCGGCTGCGGCTCCAGACAAAAAGCGCCAGAGGCGTTTCGGCCGGCGTGATCTCGAAACTGCCGCTTTTGCGCTGGGCGCTTTGCCGTTCCAGCTGCGCGACCGTCGGGTGCAGCAAGGATTCCAGGGCGGCGAGCGCGGGAAACAGCCCGGTTTCCACCGCCGACGGGTTGTTTTCGGGAAATTCCAGCTGGTCGGTCGCGTCGAGTTCGGCGTCGAAGGTGATGGTTTCCACCGCCGGACCCGTCAGGCGCAGGGGGTGCGAGCGGTCGCCTTCGGCCTCGACCGCCTGGGCGGTCAGCTTGCGCGTCAGCGTGTCGGCGGCATACTGCAGCGAGACGATGCGGGTTACCGCGCCGCTGCCGGGGTCGATCAGCACCAGGCCCGCGCGGGTCAGTTTCGGGGATCGGGGAAAGCCTGTCATGTGATGGTCACCGTGACGCGGTCGGAATTGGTGCCGGTGTTGTCGGCCACCTGCACGGTGACCGTGCCGGCGGTAGTGCCGATGGTCAGCGTGGCGCGAGTGGGATCGGCGGCGTTCTGCGCGATGGAGCAGCCAAGCCTGTTGCCGACGAACGTCCAGTTGAGCGAGGTGCCGGTGGGCAGCGTGCTGGGCAGGGCCTCTACGCTGAGCGAGACGGTGCGGGCGGCGGGGGCGGGGGCTGCGGGCGGGGCCGTGGCGCTCTTCGGGGTGTTCGCGGGCGAGGCGGTGAGGTTCGTCACTGCGGGTTTGCCGACATAGTCCTGCACCTTTTCGACACCGTTCACGGTGGTGACGAATTCCACATCCGTGCCCCGTCGGCGCAGGGTGCGGCTGTGCGCGGTGGTGGTGAACCGTGTCCAGCGACTGCCCGCAGCGGCGCGCTGGTTGAAATAGTGGAACTCCTGGGTAAGCGTCAGCGACACGGGCAGGCGGTTGCGGGGTTGCGTGTTGGAATGGCTTAACACGTGGTCACCCACGTTGATGCCGGCCTTGGCGGTACTCACATTGTCGCCTCTGGCCAGCGTCGAACCCGCGGGAACGGGGCCGAACTGGCCCGCGCTGTCCAGCGCCCAGCTGCCCGCCGCGTCGTTGGCCAGCGTGCCGGTCGACAGGGTGAAGCTGTCGGCGCCGCGGCCAAAGGGCCAGTTTTGCCCGCTGAACACGTGGGACGCCGCATTGGGGCTGGGCGCGGTCGGGAAATGCTCGCCGATGCGAAGGTTCTCGAGCACGGTCTGCGAGCCGTTGGCGCTGGTGAAGGTATGCTGGAAGGCCCAGCCGTAATCGGTCGCGGACGAGTTCAGCGCCGAGGATAGCGCGGTGGCGGAAATCCCGGTCGGCACCGAGGCAACGCGGAAGGGATGTTCGAACCAGCCCGCGGAATTCGTCGCCCGCGCGTTCAGCGTGCCGCCGACCTGCGCGGCGTCCAGCGTGATGTCGCCATTCGCCGCGATGGTGGTGCCCGCGGCGACGGCGGCGGTGCCTGCGGTGATAGACCAGGTCACCTGGGTACCGTTGGTCGAGGCGGTCAGGGTCTGGGTGCCACCGGCGGCGGCAGGGATCGCCTGGTTTTCGTTGAAATTGAACGTGACCTGCGTGGGGCGCACGGGGGCGGCCGGTTGGGCGGCAGGGCCCTGGCGGCGGATTACGCCCGCGCCCTGTTGCAACGTGTGGGTCAACTCGTGCGCCATCAGCCGGCGGCCATCGCGGCTGGCGGGGTCGTACTGGCCGGCGGCAAAGGCGACGTTGCGGCCCAGCGTGTAGGCCCGCGCGCCGATCGCGCCCGCTGCCGATGCCGCACGCGCCCCGTCATGCAGCCGTACCGCGGACAGGTCGCGGCCGAAGCGCGGTTCGAAATAGGACCGTTCGGCGCGCGAGAGCGGCCGCCCGCCGCTGGCCACCGCGGCGGCCGCGGCCTCGATGGCGGCGCCCGTGGGTGCGGGTCGCCCGGCAGATTTCATCTGCAGCTCTTCCTCGTCTTCCTCTTCCTCCTCGGGCTGGCGCTGGACCAGCGGCGTGACCGGCAACGGGCCGGTCAGCGGTATGGGCCGGTCCGAGACGACCTGCTCGGCGATGTGGTCGGCCTCGGCCTCGTAACGGTCGCCGGGCTGGCCGAGGGTCAGCTTGGGCTGGATCGCAAGTCGCGCGGCGGCGGTGGCGGGGTCGGCGGTAGCTTGCATGGCTGCACGGGTCATCGCTTAAGCACTCCGCTGGCGACCTGGGCCACGGCATGGCCGATGGCCGCTTCGGGACCGGGATCGCGGGGAGCGGGGCGAGCCCGTGCGGCAGCGTCGGCCATCGCCTGGCTGTTGGGTGCCAGGGGCGCGCCTTGACCGGACAGCGCCTCGGTCAGGGCGGCGGCGATGGCGCGTTCCAGTGCCGGGCGCGAGAGCCTGCCGCCCTCGACCGTCAGCGCGTCGATTGTCAGCGTGATCTTTTGCCCGGTCATTCCAGCGCCCTCCGTTCGGCCGCGGTGAAGGGTTTTTCCAGCTTGGCGTATTCCCGTTCGACGGCGGCTAATACGTGGCCCATCGTGACGGGCCCGCCGGTTTCCGCCGCGAGGTAGCTTGCGTTCAGCGCGATCGAGCGGATCGAGCCGCCCGACAGGTTCAGCCGGCCCAGACGGGCGGCGTCGAGCCCCGAGACCGGCGTGGCGGCGGGGAAGATGCGCGCCCAGATCGCCGTGCGCGCGGCAGCATCGGGGAAGGGGAAGGTCACGACGAAGCGAAGGCGCCGCAGGAACGCCGAATCCAGCGCGCCTTTCTGGTTGGTGGTCAGGATGGCCAGTCCGCGATACGCCTCCATCCGCTGCAGCAGGTAGCTGACCTCGATATTGGCATAGCGGTCGTGGCTGTCGCGCACCTCGGACCGTTTGCCGAACAGGGCATCGGCCTCGTCGAACAACAGGATCGCGCCGCTGGTCTCGGCGGCGTCGAAGACACGGGCGAGGTTCTTCTCGGTCTCGCCGATATACTTGCTGACCACCTGGCTGAGGTCGATCCGGTAGAGATCGAGCGCGAGTTCCCCCGCGATCACTTCGGCGGCCAGCGTCTTTCCTGTGCCGGACGCCCCCGCGAACAGTGCCGAGGCGCCGAGGCCGCGGGGGCTTTTCGCGCGCCAGCCCCAGCTTTCGGAGACGCGCCAGGACTGGCGGACATGGGCTGCGAGGTCGGTCAGATGGGCAAGCGTCGCGGCCGGCACCACGAGGTCGTCCCAAATTGCGCGGGAGTCGATGCGCTGCGCCAGCCCGTCCAGCCGGCGCCGTCCCTGCACGCGCGCGGCCTGCCACAGGGCGGGGGCCAGCGCAGCAGACGGGCTGTCGGGGGCAAGCGTATCAGCGGCAGCGCTGATCGCGCTGCGATCCAGCCCGAACTGCCCTGCCAGCCGGTCGAGCGCCGGGCCAAGGGCCGTGGCGCGGGGTGCGCCCAGCGCCTCGTGCCAGAGCGCGCGGCGTTCCGAGATGTCGGGCGCTGCAGTCTCGATCCGCTGGCGCGGTGCGCGGTCGGGCGGGGCCGGGTCCGGCGCGGCGATGGCGGTGGGGCCTTGCATCATGTCGGCCAGTGCGCGGGCGGCCTTGGCCCCGTCTGGACCGGCCTCGATCAGCGCCGCACCGTCGGTCAGGGCCAGTTCCCGGTCGAGGTAGAGCGCCAGCGCGTGCCGCTCGGGCGTGGCGGCGGGAACGTCCGCGGCCGCGATGCGCCAGGGCGTCAGCCCAAGTGCGGCGGCGGCCGCGGTAAACGCGGCGCGGGCGGTGGCCGGGTCCGGTCCCGCCAGTAGCAGGACTGGCAGGGGGCCGGCGGTATCCCAGGCGCGGGCGATCTCGGCCGCGCTGTCTCCGGCGCTGCCGGCGGGTGGCGTTTGGGGAAGCGGGATTGCCCGAACAAGGCCTGCAAGATGCGGGTCGAGATAGTTTAGCCCCATCAGGAAATGCAATATGCGTTCGTCGACGGCCAGGGTGCGACGCAGCATCGGCCCCGAACCGTCGAGCGCGACCAGCCGATGATGGCGCAGCGCCGCACCGGGACAGAGCGCCGTCCAGGCATCCGGGCCGAATAACGAGAGGGCAAGCGAGACATCCGCCCGCGCCCCGCCGGTCGCCGCCGCGATCGCACCGGCCAGCCCGGCATGCAGATCGGGCCCGGCGGCCAGGGCCAGCAGGTCGGTCTCGAGCGGGGATAGCCCGAAGCGCAATGCGAGGGTTTCAAGTGCCGAGCCGGCGACGGTGTCGCGCGGCAGCGGGTCGGGGGCCTCTGGCGGGGAGGCCACGCGGGTGGCGAGCGCCTCGGCGTGGCGGGCGAGGGCCGCGCGCAGTGCCTCGGTCGCGGCCTCGGCATGGGGTGATATGCGGGGATCGGCGGTCATGGGATGGTCACCGTTTCCAGTACCCGCGGTTCTGCCAGCCGGTCGATCACCGGGCTGTCGATGCCGTCCACGCGCAGACGCACGGGCAGGGCCGCCCCCGATTGCAGCCCGGCGAATTCGGCCTCGAAACTGCTGGTCGGCGCGGCAGGGCTATCCACCAGGGCCATGTCATGGCCCAGGATGATCGCGACCGACTGGCCCGGCCGGATGGGCGGCTCGGACGTCATGGTGATCGTCGTGCCCCCGGCCGAGGCCGCCGCAGACGCGGTGCTGGCGGGGGCCAGGGCCATTGGCAGGGCGTTGGTCACCAGTTCGCGCCCGTCCTCGCAGATGACGTGCAGCGCGACCGAATAGGCGCCGATCCGCCAAGCGCCGGGGTCGCGGCCGGTATCTGCCAGGGGATGGCCTGCCGCCAGCGGTGCGCCGGCGGGTAGGTCCACCACCACGCGGTTCGGTCCCGAGGGGGCCAGCGGCGCGAGTTGCAGGAAAAGCCCCGTATCGGTCTCGGTGAAGTGCACCGTGGCTGTGCCGCGGTCGAGCGCCGTTCCGTTCAAGGCAACCCGGCCGCCAAGCCGCATCACCGCCTGGCCGTCCAGCGGCTCGATCCCGGTCAGCATCGGTACGCCCGAAAGCAGGTCGGGGCGCACTGGCACGCCTGGATCGCGGCCCGTGGCCGGGTCGCGCAATCCGCCGCGGCTGAGCACCGGCAGGGCGGGGCGCGTTGGGATTTCGCGCTCGATCAGCACCAGCGAGACGTCATAGGCGACCGTGGTGCGATAGCTGGTTTGCAACGCCGTCCAGACCTTGGACATGTCGTCTAGTGACAGTGGCTGCGGCGTGATCTTGATCAGTTCCACCTGGTCGGCTAGGCGGGCGGCGTCTTCCAGCCAGGCCGGGGTCGGTGTGACATCTCCCGCGATCCCGGCGGCAAGCGCGCCGCGGACCATCGCGCGGGGGATGATAGCGGTTTCGTGGAAGGCCTGCATCGCGTAGCCCAGCAGGGTCTCGGCGTTCAGCTGGCTGGGGGAGACCGCGGTCAGCAGGAAATGCAGGTCAAGTGCCAGGCGCGGCCGCTGCGACAACCGGCCGGCGGAATCGCGGGTGGGCAGGTCGGCGTTGCTGAGCGCGGCATTCGGTGTCACCCGGTGCAGGTAAAGGTTCAACTGGTTGCCCTGCGCCTCGCCGGTGTCGGACAGGATGCGGTCGGGGGGCAGGGCGGTGACCGAGAAATCGTCCCCCAGCGCCTGCGAGGCGTCGCCCTCGATCAGGGCGTCGTGCAGGATACTTTTCAGAAGCTGCGTGACCGCCGAAAGTGCGAGGACGTTGCTCATGCGCTGTCCTCCTTGCCGCGGAGGTAGCTCGACAAGGATGACGCGGCGCGTGACGGGCGCGGGCGTTCCGGCGCGGATTGGGGCGCGCGCGGTTCGGCGGTGACGTGCAGTCGGCCGATATGGACGGTGATCTCGGGCGGCGCCGGGGGAGGTGTGGCGGCGCGACGGGACGACGATTCCGCCGCGGCGCGGCGCTCGTGCGGGGCCGGGTCTGGGCGCGGCGGCGCGGGAGGCATCAGCGGGTCAGGCGGTGGGCCGAGGATCGTTTCGACACGGAGCGGCGGGGCGGCTTTCGAGGCGGGCACTGCGGGGGCCGGTTGTGCCTGCGTTGGTCCATAGTCCGGAACATCAGCGCTGGCTGCAGGAGGGACGACCGCGCGGCCAGCGGCTTGGGGTGCCAGCGGCTGCAGGGGCCGCGGTGGAGCCGGGTTAAGAATGTGCTCGGCCTCGACGGTGCGCGCTGGGGGAAAGGCCGGCGGATCTTGCCGGGTGCGGTGGGCTTGTGAGTCGGCTGGCCGATGCACGGGCTTCATATCCGCAGGTGGCGCTGGCGCGGCGGTCTGCGGCGGCATCGGGGAAATGGGGTCGTCGGGCGCCGCGGCAGGGCGCGCCGGGGCGGTCTGGGTGACGGTTTCGATGCCGGACGTCACATTGCCGATACCGGACTCGAACCGCGCCGGCAGCCGGGGCCGCAGCCCTAACGGGGCCTGCCCGGTCGTCCGGGCGAGGAGACGGGCCAGCGCGCTCACGATCCCTCCCGGGCGAGCGCCAGGTAGACTGCCCGGCGGGCGGGCGAGAGCGCCAGCACCTCGGCCTCGGTCCAGCCATAGGCGCGGGCAAGGTCCGCTACTTCGGACAGCAGCCGGAGTGCCGCGGCTTCGACCTCGGTCCAGAGATGGGCGGCAATGTCGAAACTTTCGCGCCACTCGGTCCCGCAGTCGAGACAGACCATGAGGCAGCGCGCCTCGGCTTCCGCAGCCTGCGCCTCGATCTCGGCCTCCAGCGTGCAGGCCTCGGCCTCGTCCAGCGTCTCGGCCTCTGGCGCGAGCCGCATGCGCATGAATCCCGGCAGCGCCTCGGGCGCGACGCCTGCGGCCGCGGCAAGGTCGCGGCTGGTCAGTGGCCGCAGCGCGATCTCGCGCCCGCCGACTGCGACGGTCGCGGGCGTGTCGGCCGTGAGCGCGCCTGCCAAGGTGGCCGCATCCAGCGTCACCTGGACACGCGCGCCGCAGTTCGGGCAGGTTGCCACGCAGTCCATCTCGGGGCCGAACGTGGCGCGGCGCAGGTGCAAGAGCCGCCGGTCCCGTTCGACCAGCGCCAGGTCGGCCGCACCTTCTCCCTGACCGCCCGCCCAGAGCAGCATCAGCGCCCTATCGAGCGGCCCGCGCCGTGCCCCGGCCTCCCATGCCGCGAGCATCGCCTCTGCGTTCAGTCCTCCTGCCATGGCTCACGGCCCTCCCGGGCCCGTCACCCGCCCGCGAAGGAGGGTTCGGTCGGTTCCACCACCTCGCGGTCGCGTATCCAGCCTTCGTTCTCCAGCTTTATCGACTGGATCGCCACGGCGTTGGCGTTGGCGTCGAGTTCGGGCAGCGCCTGGAACTCGGACACCCAGCAGCGGAACACCTTGTAGGCGATGGCGAGCTGACCGGCCTCGTTATACATCTCGATGATGATGTCCTTGCGGAAATCCTTCAGCGACACCTCGGCGCCCAGCCCCGCCTCGACATTCCAGACGAGGTTCGCCCAGGCCTCGAAATCGGTGTCGTGCGTGACGCCGCGTTCCAGGGTGATCGCCTCGAACTTGGACCGCCCCGGCGACTTGCGGCTGGTTGAGGGATCGCCGCCGACGCGGTGTTCGACCACCTCGGTCGAGCGTTTCAGCGCGCCGACCTTGCTGACGCCCGCGACATAGCGGCCATCCCATTTCACCCGGAACTTGAAGTTCTTGTAGGGGTCGAAGCGCTGCGGGTTGACGCTGAATTCCACCATGGTCTGTCCCCTTCCTTAGCTCTGGCTCTGCCCGGCGAGTTGCTGGATCTGGATGATGACGAACTCGGCCGGTTTCAGCGGCGCGAAGCCCACGACGATGTTGACGATCCCAAGGTCGATATCCGCCTGGGTCGTGGTCGAGCTGTCGCAGCGCACCAGATAGGCGTCTTGCGGCGTGGCCCCCTGGAAGGCGCCCTGCCGGAACAGGTTGTTCATGAAGGTCCCCACCGACAACCGGATCTGGGCCCAGAGCGGTTCGTCATTGGGTTCGAACACCACGAACTGGGTGCCTCGGTAAAGGCTTTCCTCGATGAACAGCGCCAGCCGCCGGACCGGGACGTATTTCCATTCGCTGGCCAGAGCGTCTGCGCCCACCATGGTGCGCGCGCCCCAACTGACCGAGCCGTAGACCGGGAAGGTGCGCAGGCAGTTCAGGCCCAAGGGGTTCAGCACGCCGTTTTCCTGGTCGGATAGCGCGTAATCCAGCGAGGTGACGCCCCTCAGCCGCGCCTCGATCCCGGCGGGCGCCTTCCAGACACCGCGCTGTGCGTCGGTGCGCGACCACAGCCCCGCCATCAGCCCGGAATTGGCAAAGGCGCGCGGCCGGCCTCCCTGCAGCGGGTCGGGCATCGACACGCGGGGGAAATAGACGACGGCATTACGGTGCCTAAGCCCGGCATTGGCCGGATCCTCCATCCAGGCACGGGCGCCGTCGAAATCGGTGACCGAAGCGTCGATGTCGATCAACAGCATCGCGCGGCGGTCCTCGGCATAGGTGATCGCGTTGGCCAGCACGCCCGCATCGTTCACCTCGGGCAGGTTGATGATATTGAGATCGCGCACGTCCTCGAGCGCGTAGAGGCCCGATTTCTGGGCCAGCGAGCCCTGGATTTCGAGGTCGGTCGGCTCGCCCCCGTCATCGCCACCGACCGCGCCCTCCTGGAAGGCGACACTTGGCCCGGTGCCCATCTTGTATCCGGCGATGTTGTCTGACGTCAGCGCCTATGGGACAGATTTGAGGTTTTCGTAACGGAGGATTTCTGGTTCATCGCAGC
>JBNGDM010000075.1:0-12037 GCA_049975105.1 Rhodovulum sp.
GCGCCGTCGTGTCGCCCGTCAGGTCTACCATGCTGATCCCGCCCATGTAGGCCAGGTACGGAGGCACAATCGGCAGAACGCAGGGACTCAGGAAACTCAACAACCCCGCGACCAGCGCCACCAGCATGGCCGGGACAAGCCCCGCGTCGATCAACTCGATTCCGAACATCGCCATTCCTTTTCCTGGGTCCCGGGCTTAGCCCAAGGCGGGCGTTTCGTCACGTCGGCATCCCTCACAAAGACGTGGACACGGCGACGCAACCTGCGTACTCCCGCAGAAATGGTGGTGACTCTGGAAATAGACGCGCGGGGGTTGCGCTGTCCGCTGCCTGTGCTCAAGGCCCGCAAAGCGCTTGAGCAATTGGCCGATGGCGGTTTGCTTCGGCTTTGGGCCGACGATCCGGTCGCGGTGGTGGACATCCCGCACTTCTGCAAGGAAGCGGGGCACGAGTTCATCGCGATGGAAGATTGCGACGAAGGCCAGCTTTACCTGATCCGGCGAGGCTAGGCCGGTCCCCCGCAGGCGAGGGACCGGCCCTGTTATGTTTTCGGCCCTAGCGGCCGAGCGACCACCAACCACGTTTGCGAGATTTCGGCGCCGCCTCTTCCTCGTCGGCAGTTTCCCCGTCCTTCGCAGCGGTCGTGGCAGGTTCGGGCACGGGTTCCGGTTCCGGAGCGACGGCGATTTCGGCAACGGGTTCAGGTTCAGTCGCGGGCTCCGCGGGTGCTTCGACAACGGCATCCAAGCTTGGCTCCGGCGCCACCTCGACCACCGGGCCGGGCTGTGCCTCGGGCGCACCGGAATCGGCCTCTACCTTGGGCGCCTTTCCGCCACGCGGTCGGCGTGTACGCTTTTTCTTGGGCGCATCCTGGGCGGGCTCTGCGGCCTCGGCCGGTTCGGTGGTGTCACTCGCCGCCTCGTCCGAGGCGCTTTCCTCGTCGGCGCCGGTTTCATCGCGCATGTCGGCGGCGCCCGCGCCCTCGCTCGGCTCGCCGCCCTGGCCGGATTTCTTACGGCGACGGCGGCGACGGCGCTTCTTCGGCTTGTCCTCGCCCTCGACCGAAGGTGCGGGCGCCACCGCGGTCGCCTCTTCGGCAATTTCCGGCTCTTCGACCAACTCGGGCAAATCCGAGGTATCGACCGAGATGACCGGCGCGGTCACCTCGGGCACCGCGCGCGTCGCCGTCTTGAACCGCTCGATCGAGAAATCGGGCGAGATCAGGAAAGGATCCGCCTCGATCCGCACCGATAGGCCATAGCGGGCCTCGATCTGGGCGACATGCTCGCGCTTCTGGTTCATCAGGAAGTTCACGATGCCAACCGGCGCCTTCAACAGCACCTCGCGTGAGCGACCACGCACGCCCTCCTCTTCCAGCTGCCGCAGGATCGAAAGGGCCAGGTTGTCGTCGGACCGAATCAGACCGGTGCCGTGGCAGGCCGGGCAAGGCTGTGTCGTCGCCTCGATCATACCGGGCCGCAACCGCTGGCGGCTCATCTCCAAAAGGCCAAAGCCCGAGATGCGGCCAACCTGGATGCGGGCCCGGTCGTTCTTCAGCTTGTCCTTCAGGCGCTTCTCGACGGCGGCGTTGTTCTTGCGCTCTTCCATGTCGATGAAGTCGATAACGATCAGGCCGGCGAGGTCGCGCAGGCGCAGCTGGCGGGCGACCTCTTCGGCCGCCTCCAGGTTGGTCTTGAGCGCGGTCTCCTCGATCGAGCCTTCCTTGGTGGCCCGGCCCGAATTGACGTCGATGGCCACCAGCGCCTCGGTCACGCCGATCACGATATAGCCGCCGGATTTCAGCTGAACCGTCGGGTTGAACATCGAGTTCAGGTAGCTTTCCACCTGGAAGCGCGCGAACAGCGGCATCGGGTCGGTGTAGTGCTTCACGTTCTTGGCGTGGGACGGCATGATCATCTTCATGAAGTCCTTGGCCACGCGGTAGCCCTCGGCGCCCTCGACCAGCACCTCGTCGATATCCTTGCTGTAGAGATCGCGGATCGAGCGCTTGATCAGGTTGCCTTCCTCGTAGATCGGCGCGGGCGCGATGGATTTCAGCGTCAGCTCGCGGATCTGCTCCCACAGGCGCATGAGGTATTCGTAGTCGCGCTTGATCTCCGACTTGGTGCGCTTGGCGCCCGCGGTGCGGATGATCAGCCCGGCGCCCTCGGGCACCTTCATCTCGGACGCGATCTCTTTCAGCTTCTTGCGGTCGGTGGCGTTGGTGATCTTGCGCGAGATGCCGCCGCCACGCGCGGTGTTGGGCATCAGCACGCAGTAGCGGCCGGCCAGCGACAGATAGGTCGTCAGCGCCGCGCCCTTGTTGCCGCGCTCTTCCTTGACGACCTGCACCAGCATGATCTGCCGGACCTTGATGACCTCCTGGATCTTGTAGCGGCGCGGGCGCGGTTTGCGCGGGCGGATTTCCTCCGTCACATCCTCCTCGGCAACCGACTCGATCTGGTCATCGCGGGCGTCGGCAACATCCTCGCCAGGCTCGGTCGAATCGTCGGGCGTCGCTTCGGTAGCCGCCTCGGTGCCCTCGACGCGGTCAGCCTGGCGGGCTGGCTTGCGCCGGCGGCGGGTCGTCTTGCGCGGCTTCGTCTCTTCGGCTGCCGTCTCGATGGGGTCGGCAACTGCATCACCCTCGGCTTCCAGGTCGACGACATCCATGCCGGGGATCTCGGCCGGTTCGCGGGTTTCCACCGGATCGTCGCTGCGCGCGGCGGCGGCGATGGTCGTGCTGGGCGGCGTGTCATCCGCATCGGACGCGCCTTGCGGTTCATCCGTGGCTTCGCGCTCAGGTTGTGCTTCCGTAGTCACCTCGGCCGCGTCGTCGGCCTTCGTGACGTCCCCGCTTTCGTCGGCCGCCTCCGCCAAGGCGGCCTCGGTCTCGGGCTTGGGTTTCCGGCGCGAACGGGTGCGTTTCTTCGGTTTCGGTTTTTCGGAGGGTTCGTCCTCGTCCATCTCCTCGGCGAACGCACGTTCCTCGGCCAGCAAAGCTTCGCGATCCGCGACGGGGATCTGGTAGTAATCCGGATGGATTTCCGAGAACGCCAGAAAACCGTGGCGATTGCCGCCGTAGTCCACGAAAGCCGCCTGGAGCGACGGCTCCACGCGCGTGACTTTCGCTAGGTAGATATTGCCGGCAAGTTGTCGTTTGTTGACGCTTTCGAAATCGAAATCGTCAACCCTGTTTCCGTCAACCACGACCACGCGGGTTTCTTCCGCGTGGGTGGCGTCGATAAGCATTTTCTTTGCCATGTCAATTCTTTGCACCACGGCGGACCGCCCGTCCCCGGAGGGGCGAGGCGGCGCGGTGGGTGTCTTGTTGGGGCGTGGGCGCGCGCAATAGCACGGTGGGCGGCAGGTGGCCTGCCCGTCCCGTGTCCGATTGTGGTGGCGCGCTCCATCGCGGTTCGTCTCCGATGCCGCATGGGGGCGCGGCATCCGTTGGTGTGTCCCGGCGGCCTTTGGGGTCCCGGGGATGCTGTGGGTGCTAGCGGCACCCGATCGGTCTGTTTCGTGCTGGTCCGGGCGATGGTGCCGCGAGACGCGCGAAAAACAGCGAAACTCGTTCGAAGCGGCGGCGCGCCCTTCGGGGCGGACCGCCGCTTGGCGACATTAGCGGCAGAGCGTGGACAAATACAATGCCTTTTTCCGCCGCATTCCGCCCTAGAGATAATCGGCCCGGCTAAGCCCGTACTTGGCCATCTTCTCGTTAAGCGTGCGTCTGGGCAGGCAAAGTTCCTCCATCACGCCCGCGATCGACCCCTTGTGGCGGCGCATCGTGTTGTCGATCAGCATCCGCTCGAACGCCTCTACATATTCCTTCAGGGGCTTTCCCTCTGTGGTCATAACCGGGCGCGTCGCCTCGTTGTCGGCCATCAAAAGGCTGGCGATCGTGCCCGAACCGCGCCGGTTCTGCAGCACGGCGCGTTCGGCCACATTGATCAGCTGCCGCACATTCCCCGGCCAGGGCGCCTGCATCAGCTGCGCAGCCTCCTGGGCGGTCACCTCGGGCGCGTCGCACCCGTATTCGTCGGCGAACTGTTCGGACAGGCGGTTGAACAGCGTCAGGATATCCTCGCCGCGTGCGCGCAAGGGCGGCAGGGTAATCTTCATCGCGGCGAGACGGTAGAACAGGTCCGGGCGCAACACGTCCTCGACCGTCTTGTCCTGCTCCTGCAGGTTCGATACCGCGATGATCCGCGTCTCGGCCGGGCTGCCCTGGTCGTTGATGAAGGTCAGAAGACGGGCCTGAAGGGCGGGCGACAAGGCCTCGACATCCTCCAGGCACAGCGTGCCGCCCCGGGCCTCCTCGACCGCCGGAAGCGCGCCGCCCTCCTCGACCGGGCCGAACAGCTTGGCCGACAGGGCGTCGGGTTCGTGCGCGGCACAGGCGATCTGGACGAATTTCTTGCCCGCCCGCGGCCCCACCGCGTGCAGCGCATGCGCCACCAGCGTCTTGCCGGTACCTGTTTCGCCGTCGATCAGCACATGCCCGTCGGCCTGGCCAAGATCCAGGATGTCCTCGCGCAGCCGCTCCATGACCGGCGAAGATCCGATCAGTTTCTTCACCAGCACGGTCCCGTCGCCCAACTCGCGACGCAGTGCTCGGTTGTCCAGCGTCAGCCGGCGCGCCTGGCTGGCGCGTTTCGCCAATTCGGTCATTCGGTCGGGATTGAACGGCTTTTCCATGAAATCATAGGCGCCGATCCGCATCGCCTCGACCGCCATCGGCACATCACCATGGCCGGTGATCATGATGACCGGCAAGGTCGAATCCTGGCTCATCAGCTTTTTCAGAAAGGCAATCCCGTCCATGCCCGGCATCTTGATGTCGGTAACGACGACGCCCGGGTAATCGGGCCCGATCTCCTTCAGCGCATCCTCGGCGCGCGCGAACGTGGCGGTCTCGAAACCGCTCAGCGCCAGCCACTGGCTGATCGACTGGCGCATGTCCTGCTCGTCGTCGACAATCGCGATTTTCATGGCCTGGGGCATTCTTGCTTGTTTACTCCGCAGCTTCCACGTCCTGGCCCAATATGGGAAGTTGGACCTCGAATACAGCCCCGCCCTCGCGCCCGTTGCGCGCCATCAGACGACCGCCGAGATCGTTCACGATCCCCGACGAGATCGCAAGGCCAAGCCCGACACCGTCGCCGGGCTGCTTGGTGGTGTAGAACGGTTCGAACAGGTTCTCGAGATCCTCGATGCCGTGCCCATTGTCGCGCACGGTCAGCGTGGCCGTTTCCCCCGCCGACAAAATCACGTCGACCTGGGGCTGATCGACATCGCGCGTGGCGTCCAAGGCGTTCCTCAGCAGGTTGATGATGACCTGTTCCAGACGCACCCGGTCGGCCATCACCATCACCGGTTCGCGCGGCAGCGTCCGCGTGATCGTGACCTGGCGCCGCTTCAGCTGGGGCTCCATCATCGACAAGGCGCCCGAAACGCAGGACCGAACGTCCAGCGGCTCGAACGCGTCGCCGCCCTTGCGCGCATAGCTTTTCAGCTGTCGGGTGATCGCGCCCATCCGCTCGATCAGGTCATCGATCCGCTGGAACGAGGACAGCGCCTCGTCGGGGCGCTTGCGCTGCAGCAACAGCCGCGCGCCGGCAAGGTAGGTCTTCATCGCGGCCAAGGGCTGGTTCAGCTCGTGGCTAACCGCGGCCGACATTTCGCCCAGCGCAGCCAGTTTGGAACTTTGCGCAAGCGTCTGCTCGGCCACCTCCAGGTTCTTCTCGGCCCGCTCGCGCTCGGCGATTTCGCGTTGCAGGCGTATGTTCAACTCGCGCAATTCCGCGGTCTCGCGCTGGAAAACGATCGACCGCAACTGTGCGCGCCGCGACATCAGGTAGAAGGTCAGCGCCAATAGTATCGCGAACCCCATGATCTCCAGCGCCAGCACGGAATTCACCTTGTCGCGGATCGACACGTACGAGGTGAAGGACACGATCCGCCAGCCGCGGAACGGGATGCGCGCATCGTTGCGCATCACCGCCTCGCCCATCAGATAGGCATCCGGCGGCAGCGCGCCCCAGTCGGCGGTGGCTTGCAGCGCGCGCCGGATCGCCGAGGGTGGCGAGCGCACCGCCAGCGCCTCTTCGACCGTGCGCCCGCGCCAACGCGGTTCCGTCGACAGGATGATCTGCCCCTCGCTGTCGGTGACGATGATCGCATCCGCGATCCCCGCCCAGCTCTGCTCGAACTTCGCCAGGTCAACGCCGACGACGATCACGCCCGCCTTGCGCCGGTCGGCCGTGATCGAGCGCGAATAGGTAAAGGTGTAGGCCCCCGCCTCGGTGCGCGAGGTGATGAACACCGTGTCGTTCGACCGCTGCGCCTCGACGAAAAACGGCGCGCTTCGCAGGTTGGTCCCGATCTTCGCCCGGTCCGTCGCCGCGACCACCCGGCCGGAATTGTCCAGCAGCATCAGCGAGGCGGCGCCGATATCGTCGACATAGGAAATCAGCCGCTGCGAACTCTGCGAGAAATCCGAACTGTCCAGCGCCTGGATCAGCGTCGGATCGCGCGACAGCAACAGCGGAACGACCGAGGCGCGCTGCAATTCGCTGACGACGTTGCCGGAATACAGCGCCAGCCGCACCTGCGCGCGGTTCCGCGTGCTTTCGGTGAATCGTTCCGTCAGCCAGGTATTGGTCACCCAGACCGTCGCCACCGCCACCAGGATCAGCAGCAGCAACGCCATGCGCTTGCGCCACTCGCCCCCAACGGGCGGACGGCTGAAACCGGCCTGTCGAATGATCCCCAGCAGCATGACCGCAAGGTTACGCCGAGGCCGGGGCCTGCTCAAGCGACTCCGCCTCAGGCCGGCGTCAGCGCGCCGATCAGCGAGCGGAAAAGCGCCGCCCCGTCGGTGCCGCCATGGGCGGGGTCCGCGGCGCGTTCGGGATGCGGCATAAGCCCCAGCACGCGGCGGTTTTCCGACAGGATCCCGGCGATATCGGCCACAGACCCGTTGGGGTTGTCGGCATAGCGGAACGCGATCCGATCCTCGCCCTGCAGCTTGGCCACCAGATCGGCATCGGCCACGTAATTTCCGTCATGGTGCGCGACGGGAATGGTGATCCGCTGCCCTGCCTCGTAGCCCGAGGTAAAGGCGCTGTCGCCGGTCTCGACGATCAGATCGACCGGCTTGCAGACGAATTTCAACCCAGCATTGCGCATCAGCGCGCCGGGCAGGATGCCGGTTTCGGTCAACACCTGAAAGCCGTTGCAGATGCCCAGCGCAAAACCGCCGCGGTGCGTATGCTCGATCACCGCCCGCGTGATCGGCGAGCGGGCGGCGATCGCCCCGCAGCGCAAATAGTCGCCGAACGAGAAGCCACCGGGAATGCCCACCACGTCGACGCCTGCGGGCAACGCGTCGTCCTTGTGCCAGACCATCGTGACCTCGGCCCCGGCCTCGCGGAAGGCCACCGCAAGGTCGCGGTCGCAGTTCGAGCCGGGGAAGACGAGAACGGCGGCTTTCATGTCGGGGCTCCTCGATCAAGACTGGAAATCGGTGATGACGGCGACACCGGGCGGCGCCGGCGCATCAAAGGCGGCAAGCTCGTCGCTGGCCTGGCTCAGACGTACGCGCCGCGCGATCAGCGGCGTCAGGTCCACGTGCCCGCCATCGATCAGCGACAACAGCGACGGATACCGCCAGGCCGGCATCCCGCGCGTGCCATAGACGGCCAGTTGACCAGAATAGACCGCGTCCATCGGCAGTTCCATCTTGGTATGTTCGCCTGCGGGCATGCCAACCTGCACCATCCGGCCCAGCTTGCGCAACGAGCGTAGCGCGCCCGCGGTGGTCTCGGGAATGCCCAGCGCCTCGATCGCGACATGGGCACCGCCCCCGGTGATCTCGCGCACCGCGTCAGCGGCATCGCCCGTGCGCGCATCGACCACGGCATCCGCGCCCAGTTCGGTGGCATAGGCCAGCTTGTCCGGCACCACATCGACCACGACCACCCGCGCGCCCAGCGCCCGGCCCAGCAACAGCGCCGAAATCCCAACGCCACCGCCGCCGAACACCGCCAGCCACTCGCCCGGCTTCAGACCCGCACGCCCCGTCAACGCCTGCCACGCGGTCGTCACGCGGCAGCCAAGGGCGGCGGCCAGCGCGGGTTCCATCGTCTCGGGCAGCCGCGTCAGGTTGCTATCGGCATAAGGCACCGCGATCAGTTCCGCGAAGGCGCCCGCCTGGGTAAAGCCCGGAAGCGCCTGGCTCGCACAGATCGTCTGGTTGCCCGCGGCACAATCCGGGCAATGCCCACAGGCCAGGATGAAGGGCGCGATGACCCGGTCGCCCACGGTCCAGCGCGTGACCGCGGGCCCGACCTCCTCGACCACGCCGCAATATTCGTGCCCCGGAATGTGCGGCAGCGCGACATCCGGGTCGGCGCCGGTCCAGGCGTGCCAGTCCGACCGGCACACGCCGCAAGCCAGCACCTTGAGCACCACGCCATCCGGCGGGCAGGTCGGATCCTCGACCATGGACAGTTCCAAGGGCTTTCGCCAGCCGGTCAGCAGCGCCGCGCGCATCTTAGCCGATCTCGATGTCGTAGCGTTCAATCACGGTATTCGCGAGCAGCTTCTCGCACATCTCGCGCACCGTCGCACGGGCGGCCTCTGCGTCGGTCTCGTGCAGTTCCAGGTCGATCACCTTGCCCTGGCGCACATCGCCCACCCCTTCGAAGCCGAGCGCGCCCAGCGCATGCGCCACCGCCTGTCCCTGCGGGTCCAGAACGCCGTCCTTGAGCATCACGTGAACGCGGGCCTTCATCGTCTCGTCCTTCCTTCGCTCGGCGCCGCCCCTGAAAAGGGACCGGCGCGTATCGGTCACATCAACTCAGCGGCGCCGGCCATGCTTGCCTCGGGCGCCTGTCGGTTGGGGATCGTGTCCGGTTCTGATTTGTGATGACACAAGCCGGACACGTTTACCCTTTCAATTGATCAGCGTCGGCTTCGTCGGATGGGTGACATTCGTCGGCAACACGCCCAGCCGCTTGGCGACCTCGGTATAGGCATCGGTCAGGCTGCCCAGGTCCCGCCGGAACACGTCCTTGTCCAGTTTCTCGCCGGTCTTCATGTCCCACAGCCGACAGCTGTCGGGGCTGATTTCATCGGCCACCACCAAGCGCATGAAATCGCCATCCCAGATGCGGCCGATCTCGATCTTGAAATCGACCAGCTTGATGCCGACCGCCAGCATCACGCCGCTCAGGAAATCGTTGACCCTGAGCGCCAGCGCCACCATGTCGTCCAGATCCTGCTGGGTGGCCCAGCCAAAGGCGATGATATGTTCCTCGGTGACCAGCGGATCGCCCAGCGCATCGTCCTTGAAATAGAATTCGACGATCGGCCGCGGCATCGGCGTGCCTTCCTCGATGCCCAGCCGTTTCGACATGGAACCGGCCGCGACATTACGCACCACGACTTCCAGCGGAATGATCTCGACCTGACGGATCATCTGCTCGCGCATGTTGATGCGCTTGATGAAATGGGTCGGCACACCGATCGCGTTCAGCCCGGTCATGAAGAACTCGGACAGGCGGTTGTTCAGCACCCCCTTGCCCTCGATCACGTCGTGCTTCTCGGCGTTGAAGGCGGTGGCGTCGTCCTTGAAATACTGCACCAGGGTGCCAGGCTCGGGGCCTTCGTACAGGATCTTCGCCTTGCCCTCGTAGACTTTCTTGCGCCGTGCCATGGAAACTCCGAATCCGGTAGGCGCGGGAAACGGGCGCCCGCGCATGTATGCTGAACCTTTAGGGCAAGCGGGGGCGTGCCGCAAGGCGGCGCACTCGGCGCTCGTGGGCTGTTGCAACGACTGATGACGCGACGTCACATGCAGTTTTTCTAATACTAAAGTATGGCCGGCCTTGACGTATACAATTGCATACTCGATGTCGCTTCGCGCACTCGCGCCGAAGTAGCAGTCAACCAGCCCCTTCGCGCCGAGGACGAACAATGCTGCCGAAGGGGACAAGCAATGAATATTCCGGTGATCGACCGCACGGCGCCCGTCTGCGCGCGCGCCCAAGAAGTCATCTTCGCATCGCGCGAGCGTGTCTGGGACGTCCTGACCGATTTCAGGCGCTGGCCAGCCTGGAACCCGGCCTTCCGGCGGGTCGTGCTGCATGGCGCCCTGGCCGAGGGGGCCTGCGTGACCTGGACGACAAGTCACGGGATGACGTTCCAGACCCAGGTCGCTTCGCTGGACCGCTACAATTACATCGGCTGGCTGGGCTCCACCGCGGCAATGCGCGCGGCCTACATGCTCACGCTGGCCTCCGATCCGGGTCGGACCTGCGCCAGCCTCGAGGCTTCGGTGGAGTCGGGCCTCGCCCGGCTGATGCCCCAATTCACGCAGCGTGCGCTCCATGCGAGCCTTGCCCGGGGCCTTGCCGCGCTGCGACGCGAAACCCAGCGATGCGCACAATAGCGGCCAAGATCGGCGGCTCAGGCGCAGGCAGCCCCTAGGCATCGGGCACATCTTCCCTTAAATGGCTCTCGAAACCGGATTCCCAGGAGGGCTCAAGGCCGATGACCACCTTCGATGACCGCGAAAACGCATTCGAAAACAAGTTCGCCCACGATTCCGAAATGCAGTTCAAGGCCGAGGCCCGCCGCAACAAGCTGCTGGGCCTTTGGGCGGCCGAACTCATGGGCCTCTCCGAAGAGGCATCGCTCGAATACGCCAAGGAAGTGGTGAAGGCCGATTTCGAAGAGGTGGGCGACGAAGACGTCTACCGCAAGCTTGCCGGCGATCTGGGCACCAAGGCCGACGAGGCGACGATCCGCGCCAAGATGGCCGAACTGATGGCCGTCGCCAAGGAACAACTCATGACCGAAAGCTGAGGCTCGCGGGGGCCGCACGCGCCCCCGACCGCCGTCAGAGCCTCCCCCGGGGGCTGCCACCTGTGCCCCTGCTCGACCGCCGGCCCGCATGGCCGCAGCCCGTCTTTCGAAAGGACGCGACCCATGACCGACGCGCTTTCCCGCCTGCTCGAAACCCGCGATTGGCTGATGGCCGACGGCGCCACCGGCACGAACCTGTTCAACATGGGACTGGCCTCTGGCGAGGCGCCGGAACTGTGGAACACCGACGCGCCCGACAAGATCCGCGCGCTGTATCGCGGCGCGGTCGATGCGGGATCGGACATCTTCCTGACCAACAGCTTCGGCGGCAACGCCTCGCGGCTGAAACTGCACGATGCGCAGGGCCGCGTGGCCGAGTTGAACCGGGTCGCGGCGGAACTGGGCCGCGAAATCGCCGACGCCGCCGGCCGCCCCGTCGTGGTGGCGGGCTCGGTCGGGCCGACCGGCGAGATCATGCAGCCCATGGGCCCGCTTTCCTATGCCTCCGCCGTCGAGATCTTCCACGAACAGGCCGAGGCGTTGAAATCCGGCGGCGCCGATGTGCTGTGGGTCGAAACGATCAGCGCCCCCGATGAATTCAAGGCCGCCGCCGAGGCCTGCAAGCTGGCGGATATGCCCTGGTGCGGCACGATGAGCTTCGACACCGCCGGGCGCACGATGATGGGCGTGACCTCCGCCGACCTCGTCGAACTGGTCGAGAAACTGCCCGCCAAGCCCATCGCCTTCGGTGCGAATTGCGGCGTGGGTGCCTCGGACCTGTTGCGCACCGTGCTGGGATTCGCCGCGGCCGGGACCGAACGGCCGATCATCGCCAAGGGCAATGCCGGCATTCCGAAATATGTCGACGGGCACATCCATTACGACGGCACGCCCGAGTTGATGGCCGATTACGCGGTGCTTGCGCGCGACTGCGGCGCGACGATCATCGGCGGCTGTTGCGGCACCACGCCCGAACATCTGCGCGCGATGCGCGCAGCCCTTGAAACCCGCCCCCGCGGCCCCCGGCCCAGCCTCGACGAAATCGCCTCTCGGCTCGGCGGCTTTTCCTCGACGTCGGACGGCACCGGGGACAGCGAAGCACCCGCACGGACCCGGCGGCGCCGGCGCGGATAAACGCGCCCGGCTGACCACCTCACCCGTGC
>JBNGDM010000076.1:0-11981 GCA_049975105.1 Rhodovulum sp.
CCTTGGAACAGGCCTCTTTCGCGGCCCAGCGCTTGGCATAGGTGCCCGCCACGTCGGCGCGGCGCTCGGCCTTGCGCTGTTCGACCTCGGTAAAGACGCGGTTGCGGAACCGGTCGCCGAATTTCTCCAGCGTGGCGGCGATGCGCTCGATATTGGCCAGGTCGGTGCCGACGCCCAGGATCATCGCTCAAACCTCCAGCACGACGGTGCCCAGCTTCCGGCCCGCCTCGACCATTTCATGCGCCGCGGCAGCATCGGCCAGCCCGCCGCCCGGCACGACCGAATGCGACAACTGCCCCGCCTCCAGCCACTTCGCGAGCGCCGCCGCGCCCCGGGCATGCATCTCGGGGCACAGCCGGTAGACGATCGGCATCTGCAAGGTCACGTTCTTGAACATGAACGGGTAGAATTCCAGCACCGGCGCCATGCCCGAGACCGAGGCATAGGCCGCGATCGTTCCCCCCGGCTTGATCAGCGCCAGGCTCGCCGCCTGGTTGGCCGCGAAATCCACCTCGACGATGCGGTCGACGCCCGCCCCGCCGGTCAAGTCCAGCACCGCCTCGGCCACGTCGGTCTCGCGGTAGTTCACCCAGCCCTCGGCCCCTGCATGCGCGGCCTTTTCCGGGGAGCTGACGGTGGCGATCACCCGCGCTCCGCCCAGCGCCGCCATCTGGCACGCATAGCGCCCCACGGCACCCGCGCCCCCCGTCACCAGCACCGTTCGCCCCGCGATCGGCCCGTCGCGGAACAGCGCGTACCACGCCGTCATTGCCGGGATGCCCAGGCACGCCCCCTCGGCAAAGGACGTGCCGTCGGGCAGATCAACCGCCTGCTGCGACGGCAGCGCGACCAGTTCGGCCGCCGTGCCGTCCGCCCGCTGCCAGCAGGCGTTCCACAGCCACACCCGGCGGCCAAGGCGGGCGGGATCGACGCCCGCGCCCACCGCCTCGATCACGCCCGCGCCGTCGGAGTGGGGAATGACGCGCGGATAGTCCATCGTCGCGCCGGGCCGCGCACCGGTGCGCAGCTTCACGTCCGAGGGGTTGATGCCCGAGGCCCGCACCCGCACCAGAACCTCGCCGGGTCCGGGGGCCGGATCGGGCAGGTCACCCAGGACCAGGACATCGCGTGCCGGACCAAAGCCCTCGTACCAGACCGCTTGCATCCGCGCCTCGTTCATCGTGCGTTCGGGCTGCCCTTACGCCACAATCCGCCCCGGGGCAAACCCCGCCCCCGCAACCGGTTGGACGGCGCGCGCATTTCCTGCTTTGCTTGGGCAACCCCGACAACGGAGGCGCATATGGCCCTCGAAGACATGGCCGAGGCCGCGCTGGACATGCTGGCCAACGCACCCGGCGCGCGCAGCGACCCCGACGGCACCGCCCGCGCGGTCGCGGCCGCGCTCGCCACCGCACCCCATGACCTCGACGTGCGGCTGGGCGCCTATCGCTTCTATTTCTACACCCACCGCTTCGCCGAGGCCGTCCCCCAGGCCGAGGCGATCCTGGCGCTGGCCGCGCAACGGCTGAACGTGCCCGCCGACTGGCGCGAAGTGCGCCCCGCCGACGCCGCATTCAGCGCCGCGGACCTCGCCCCGGGGCTCTACCTTCAGGCGCTGATCGCGCTGGCCTATTGCCACATGCGGCTGGGCGATTTCGAAACCGGCCAGCCCTACCTGGACAAGGCGTTCGAACTCGACCCGACCGACCGTTTCGCGGCGATCCGCCTGGTCCGCGCCGCCGCCGCGCGGGACGACGACGAGGCGTAACCCACCACCGGGCCTGCGGCCCCGTGGCACCGCCCCGCCCGTTGCCCGGACTCAATCCCCGGGCGCGTCCGATACCGGCGGCGCATCGCCCGTGAACCAGCCCCCCGCCCATGCCCGCCAATCCCACTCGGTCAGGGCAATCCCCGCATCACGGGCCTGTTCGTACGCCTGTCCGGGGGCGGCGCGCACCCTTGCCCACAGATCCTCCCGTGTCGGAAGATCCTCGTATCCCGGCAGTTCCTCGCGGATCATCGCCGTGCAGTCGAAGGCGTCCTCGGCCGCGCGCCGCGCCGCTTCGGGATCGTCCTCCGCCCCCAGAGCGGCCTCCAGCCCAACCATGTCGCGCGCGGTCGCGCAGGCGTCCTTGACCTCCAGCACCAGCGCACCGGCGACGACGCCCGCGCCGGCGAACGGAATCGCCTCCCCGGCGGCAGAGGCGATGCTGCGCGCTGCGCCGCGCTGGACCCGGCGCGTCACATTCCGCGACGTGGTCCGCACGATCCGCCGCTGCGCCTTTTGCCGGGTCGCTTTTCGCGTGGCCTCGCGCACCGCCGGTGTGGCGATGCCCGCCGCCGAAAGCGCGCCCGACACCGCGGCGTAGAACCCACTCACCGTGAACAGCGCGATGTTGAACGCCAACGCTCCCAACAGGAGAAGCGACAACCCCACCCGCCAGGCGGCACGCCCTACCCGAAGCGGGAAAAACAGGACCGTCCTGGCGCGCATCTCGAACCGTCCAAGCCCTAGCGCTCCCGCGCCGCGTCCATCAGCCGGCGCATCTCGCGGATGGATCCGTCCAGCCCGCGGAAGATCGCCTCGCCGATCAGGAAATGCCCGATGTTCAACTCGCGCAGTTCGGGAAATTCCGCGATGGGCGTCACCGTATCATAGGTCAGACCGTGGCCCGCATGAACCTCCAGGCCCAGCCCATGCGCATAGGCGGCCATGTCCCGCAGCCGCTCCAGTTCCGCGTCGCGCGCGTCGAACCGGCCCTCGGCATGAAGATCGCAATAGGCCCCGGTGTGCAGTTCCACCACCGCCGCCCCGATCCGCGCGGCCGAGTCGATCTGCACCGGGTCGGCGGCCAGGAAGATCGACACCCGGCACCCCGCCTCGCGCAGCGGCGCGATGAAATGGGCCAGCCGGTTCTCGTCCTGCGCCACTTCCAGCCCGCCCTCCGTGGTGCGCTCTTCGCGCTTTTCGGGCACGATGCAGACCGCGTGCGGCTTGTGGCGCAGCGCGATCGCCTGCATCTCGTCGGTGGCCGCCATCTCCAGGTTAAGCGGCACCGACAGCGCCGCCATCAGCCCGTCGATATCGGCATCCGAAATATGCCGCCGGTCCTCGCGCAGATGCGCGGTGATGCCGTCCGCGCCCGCCGCCTCGGCCAGTTTCGCCGCCCGCACCGGGTCGGGATAGGCCGAGCCCCGCGCGTTTCGAACGGTCGCGACGTGATCGATGTTCACGCCCAGCCTCAGATGGGTGTCCTGCGCCATGTCTTTCCCCTTTGCCCGGTCTCAGGACCGGTCCTCGGCCTTGGCCGCCTTGCGCCGCAACTCGGCCAGTTTCTGTTTCAACCGCCCGCGGCGGCGATTCTGGTAGGCGGTGATCACCGGCACCGTAAGGTAATAGGCAACCAGCCCCGCGACGATGCCAGGCACCAGCCCGCCGATCAGATAGGGCAGGAACACGTCGTGGTAAAACTGCGCCAGCTTGGTCCAGTTCGCCTCGGCCCCGCTGAACACCGCGAAAAGGTTGTCCTTCAAATCCGCCGCCGCGCCCGCGAACTTGGCCATCAGCGTCGTTTCGGTGGTCCCGTCGAACCGGCTGCCCAGCAGGAAATGCCCGGTCTGCAAAGACACCACCGCGATCGGCAGATAGGTCAGCGGGTTGCCGAAAGGGGTGGACAGAAGCGCCGCGATGATGTTGCCGCGCATCGCCCGGGCCACCAGCGCGGCCAGAACGAAATGCAGCCCGAAGAAAGGCGTGAAGGACACGAACACCCCGGCGAAGACGCCCCGCGCGATCCGGTGCGGCGGGTCCGGCAGACGGCGCAGCCGGTGGGTGATGTAATAGACGGCCCGCCCCCACCCGCCCCGCGGATAGACGCTGTCCAGCATCACCTGCCCGAACTTTCGCTTGTCGCGGCGCTTGAATACCAAGCCGGTCGTCCTCGTCTGTCGGCCGCACCCTACTCGGCGCGTTCGGGGTCTCGGTACCGTTCGATTTCGGCCACGTCGCTTTCCGCTTCAAGCGCGGTCATCACGGTGTGAAGATGCTCGACGTCGCGCAGGTCCACCTGAATCAGCAAACGGTAAAAATCCGGCTTCTTGTCGACGAATTCCATGTCGGAAATATTCGCCTTCTGCTCGCCGATCAGCGTGCAGATATGCCCCAGGACGCCCGCGTCGTTGCGGATCGTGATATACAGCCCCACGCTGTGCACCGCCGGGTGCTTGCCCGAATGCCAGTGCAGGTCGACCCAGCGGTCGGGCTGGTCCTCGTACTTTTCCAGCCGCGGGCAGTCGATGGCATGCACCACCACGCCGCGCCCGCGCCAGGTGATGCCCACGATCCGCTCGCCCGGCACCGGCTGGCAGCAGGGCGCGCGGGCGAAGCTTTCGTCGGGCGACAGGCCCACGACGGCACGGCTCGCGTCGATCTCGTCCCCGCCCGAGGTGGCCAGGTCGGGATAAAGCGCCTCGACCACGTCCTGCGCGCGCAGCTCGGCCGAGCCCAGCCGCGCCAGCAACTCGGCCGCGCTGTGCAGCCCGAAACTGCGCGCCGCGGTCCGCAGCGCCTTGTCGCTGGCCTTCTTGCCGACATGTTCAAACGCGACGCGCGCCAGTTCACGGCCCAGCTTGATATAGCGTTCGCGGTCCTCCTCGCGCAGCGACTTGCGGATCGCGGCCTTGGCCCGGCCGGTGACCACGATATCGATCCAGGTGGCCTGCGGGCGCTGGCCTTCGGCGGTGATGATCTCGACCGACTGGCCGTTCTTCAGCCGCGTCCACAGCGGCACGCGGATGCCGTCGACCTTGGCGCCGACACAGGAGTCGCCGATCCGGGTGTGGATCGCATAGGCATAGTCCAGCGGCGTCGCGCCCCGGGGCAGTTTCACCACATCCCCCTTGGGGGTGAAGCAGAACACCTGGTCGGAGTACATCTCCAGCTTGACATGTTCGAGGAACTCGTCGTGGTCCTCGGCATTCTCGAACCGTTCCGTCAGCGAGGCGATCCATTTCGCCGGATCGACCGCGAACGGGTTCTCGGCCCGCACCCCGTCGCGATAGGACCAGTGCGCGGCGACCCCGCTCTCGGCCACCTCGTGCATCTGGCGGGTGCGGATCTGCACCTCGACCCGCTTGCCGTCGCGTCCCGAAACCGTGGTCTGGATCGAGCGGTAGCCGTTCGATTTGGGCTGGCTGATATAGTCCTTGAACCGCCCCGGCACCGCGCGCCAGCGCTGGTGGATCGCGCCCAGCACCCGGTAGCAATCGCCCTCGGACCCGGTGATGACCCGGAACCCGTAGATGTCGGACAGCCGGGAAAAACCCTGGTCCTTTTCCTCCATCTTGCGCCAGATCGAGTAGGGTTTCTTGGCGCGGCCGAACACCTCGGCCTCGATCCCCTCGCGGTCCAGTTCCTTGCGGATGTCCTGGGTGATCTGCTGGATCACGTCCCCGGTTTCGCGCTGCAACGTGATGAACCGACGCATGATCGAGTTGCGCGCCTCGGGGTTCAGCACCCGGAACGCCAGGTCCTCCAGTTCCTCGCGCATCCACTGCATGCCCATCCGGCCGGCCAGCGGGGCGAAGATGTCCATCGTCTCGTGGCTCTTGCGCACCTGCTTGTCATGCGGCAGCGACTTGATCGTGCGCATGTTGTGCAGCCGGTCGGCCAGTTTCACCAGGATCACCCGCAGGTCCTTGGACATCGCCATGAACAGCTTGCGGAAATTCTCGGCCTGCTTGGTCTCGGAGGAGGACAGCTGCAGGTTCGTCAACTTGGTCACGCCGTCGACCAGTTCGGCGATCTCGTGGCCGAACAGCCGCTCGACCTCGGAAAAGGTCGATTTGGTGTCCTCGATCGTGTCGTGCAGCAGGGCTGTCACGATGGTCGCGTCATCCAGCCGTTGTTCGGTCAGGATCGCGGCGACCGCCACGGGATGGGTGAAATATTCCTCGCCCGACCGCCGCAACTGGCCGGCATGCATCTCGCGCCCATAGGCATAGGCGCGGCGGATCAGGTCTGCATCTGTCCTGGGGTTGTAGTTGCGGACCAGCGAGATCAGGTCTTCGACGTCGATCATGCGGCCGCAAGCCTTAGGTGGGGGCGCGGGCCGGCCGATCGCATCGCGCGCGCGCCCCGTCGGGTTACTTCTGGGACTGCGCTTCCATCAGGGCACGCAGCAGCTTTTCCTCGGACATGTCGTCCTCGCTCGGGCGGTCCGGCTCGGCCGCGCCGCCGCCCATCAGCAGCGCCATCGAATCCTCTTCCGGCTCGTCGACCTCGATCTGGGTCTGGTTCGCCTCGATCATCCGCTCACGCAGCTCGTCGGCCGACTGCGTCTCCTCGGCGATCTCGCGCAGGGAGACGACCGGGTTCTTGTCGTTGTCGCGGTCGATGGTCAGCGCGCCGCCCGCGGCGATCTCGCGCGCCCGGTGCGATGCAAGCAGCACCAGTTCGAACCGGTTCGGAACCTTGTCAACGCAATCTTCTACCGTCACGCGGGCCATGGCGCTCTCCGATCCTTGGGAGGTTGAACTGCCTTTCTATTGGGTCGCAAAGGCCTTGACAAGGGCGGAAAGCCCCTCCCATGGGCCCGAAACAGGGTAAATCTCGGCCTTTTCGGCCTCGGACAGCGCCGCCAGCATCTCGGCCACCGTCAGGCCGAGAATCGGATGACGCCAGTCCGGGGCGATCTCGGCCAGCGGCACCAGCACAAAGGCCCGGTCCTGCATCCGGGGATGCGGCAGGATAAGGTCGCCGGGCGCGCTGCGGGCCTGATCGTCGGCCGGCAAGTCGCGCCAACGGGTCTGGGTCGCCGCATCGGGCAGCACCAAATCCCCCATCGCGATCAGGTCCAGGTCCAGCGTGCGCGCCGCCCAGCGCGCCCCGCGTTCGCGTCCAAAGGCCGCCTCGACCGCGTGCAGCCGTTCCAGCACCGCCTCGGGCGGCAGCGCGGTTTCGAACTCGGCGGCGGCGTTGACGAAGTCGGGACCGGCGCCCGGCGGCCAGCAGGGCGTGCGGAAAAACCGGCTGATTCGCGTCACCCGAAACGAGTCGCAGTCAAGCGATTCCAGCGCCGCGGCCAGGGTTCCGGCCAGCGATCGCCCCGGACCCGCGACATTCGATCCCAAGGCAACTTGTCCTTTTGGGCTAGTTTTTGCATAATTTCCCGGTTGCGGCATTCGACTCGATCCTTAGATTTCGCGGACGGCCCGCAGCGCTTTGTATTTCAGTGCGCATTGTTCCAACCACTCACGAACTTCCCTGTTGCGGGCGCATTGAGAAGGAGCCCGAATGTTTTACAGAGATGAACGCCTGGCGCTATTCATCGACGGCTCGAACCTCTACGCGGCCGCCAAGGCGCTGGAGTTCGACATCGACTACAAACTCTTGCGGCAGGAATTCATGCGTCGCGGCAAGCTGCTGCGCGCGTTCTACTATACCGCGCTGCTGGACAATGACGACTATTCGCCGATCCGCCCCCTTGTCGACTGGCTGAACTACAACGGCTTCACCATGGTGACGAAGCCGGCGAAGGAATACACCGACAGCCAGGGCCGCCGTAAGGTCAAGGGCAACATGGATATCGAACTGACGGTCGATGCCATGGAACTCGCCCCGCGGGTCGATCACATCGTGTTGTTCTCGGGCGATGGCGACTTCAGGCCGCTGGTCGAAAGCCTGCAACGCCAGGGGGTTCGCGTGTCGGTCGTCTCGACGATCCGCAGTTCGCCGCCGATGATCGCCGACGAGCTGCGCCGCCAGGCCGACAACTTCATCGAACTCGACGAGCTCAAGGAAGTGATCGGCCGCCCCCCGCGCGAACAGCGCGAGCCGCGCGAACAGCGGGAAAGCCGCGCCGAAGTCCAGCAGGACGGATAGGCAGGCGGGCCGTCACCCCTCCGGCCCGTTCTTGAAAACTGGGCCCGGCATCGCATCTGGTGAACCGCCATGCCGGGCTCGACCATTCTCCTGCAGCTTGCCACGCTGTTCGCCGCCGCCTTCGGCGCGGCCACCGTTCTGCCCTTCCAGTCCGAAGTCGTGTTCGTCGCGCTGCAACTGTCTGGCGACATCGCCCCCGGCTGGCTGGTGCTTGTGGCCAGCATCGGCAACGTGCTGGGCGCGATCGTGAATTACCTGCTGGGCCGCTGGGTCGAACATTTCCGCGGCCGGCGCTGGTTCCCCGTCTCGGCCCGTCAACTGGCCCGCGCCCAGCACTGGTATGCGCGCTGGGGGGTCTGGACGCTGTTGCTGTCCTGGGCGCCGCTGGGCGACGCGTTTACCGTGGTCGCGGGGATGATGCGCACGCCGGCCTGGCTGTTCCTTCTGCTGGTCACGGTCGCCAAGACCGGCCGCTATGCCGTGCTGGCCTGGGCCACCGCCGCCGCCGCGGGCTAGGCCGCGCGCCACCTGCGGCGATTTATGGTCCCGCGCGGCCCGCCCCGGGGCTGGACGCGAAACGCCCATGGGTTTACCTCTTGGGACGACAGGAGAAACGCCATGACCAAGCCCCCGCTGACCCTTTACCTGGCCGCGCCGCGCGGCTTTTGCGCCGGTGTCGACCGCGCGATCAAGATCGTCGAGATGGCCTTGGAGAAATGGGGCCCGCCGGTCTATGTCCGCCACGAGATCGTGCATAACAAGTTCGTCGTCGACGGGCTGCGCGAAAAGGGCGCCGTGTTCGTCGAGGAACTGGACGAGTGCCCGCCGGACCGCCCGGTGATCTTTTCCGCCCACGGCGTGCCGAAATCCGTGCCCGAAGAGGCGAAGCGGCGCGAGATGATCTATGTCGACGCGACCTGCCCGCTGGTCTCCAAGGTGCATCTCGAGGCCGCGCGCCACCACGAGAACGGCAAGCAGATCGTGATGATCGGCCATCGCGGCCACCCCGAGACGATCGGCACCATGGGCCAGTTGCCCGAGGGCGAGGTGCTGCTGATCGAGACCGCCGAAGAGGTCGCCGGGCTGACCCCGCGCGACCCCGACCAGCTGGCCTATATCACCCAGACCACCCTGTCGATCGACGACACCGCGGGCGTGGTCAAGGCGCTTGAGGCACGGTTCCCCAATATCGAGGGCCCGCACAAGGAAGACATCTGCTACGCCACCACCAACCGCCAGGGCGCGGTCAAGGCGCTGGCGCCCAAGGTGCAGGCGATCCTGGTAATCGGCGCGCCGAACTCGTCGAACTCGCGCCGCCTGGTCGAGGTGGGCGCGGCGGCGGGCTGCGAGTATTCGCAACTCGTCCAGCGCGCCACCGATATCGATTGGCGCGCGCTCGAAGGTTGTTCCGCCGTGGGCCTGACCGCGGGCGCCTCGGCCCCCGACGTGCTGGTCGACGAGGTGGTGCAAGCCTTTGCCGACCGGTTCGACCTGACCGTCGAACCCGTCGTCACCGCAACCGAAAGCATCGAGTTCCGCCTGCCCCGCATCGTGCGCGAACCGGCATAGGCGCCACCGTCCACGCGCGCCGCATGAAGGATTCGGAGTGACCATGAAACAGGTGCCGCTGTCCGCCCTGGTGTTGGGGCTTGCCGGGCTGATCCCGTTCCTCTGGGGCGCGGGCACGGTGCTGGCGCCGGGGCTTTACGATTTCGCGCTGGCCAACCTGGGCCCGCGCTTCATGGGCATCTACGTGCTGAATTTCTACGGCACGATCATCCTGGCCTTCATGTCCGGCGTGCTCTGGGGCTTTGCCACCAAGGCCGAGGGGGCGCGCGCCGGCATCGCCTTCACGCTGTCGGTGATCCCCGCGCTCTGGGCGTTCTTCATGGTGGGCGGCGGGCCCGAAGGGTCGATCGTTTCGCTGATCGCGGGCTATGCCGGGCTTTTGCTGCTGGATGCCTTCTTCTGGAAGATCAACCTGGCGCCCAAATGGTGGATGGGGCTGCGCATCCCGCTGACCGCCGTGGTCGTCCTCTGCCTCGCCGTGCCGCTGCTGTGACCGGGCCCGACGCAGAAACGCTCGCGGTCTATTCCGCCCGCGCCAGCGACTATTCCGAGATCCATCACGGCGATGTCGCGCAATCGGTGCTGACCGCCTTCATCGGCGCGCTGCCGCCGGGCGGTTCGGCGCTGGACCTCGGCTGCGGGCCGGGCTGGGGTGCGGCGGCGATGCGCGACGCGGAGCTGTCCGTCACCGCGATGGACGCCTGCCCCGAGATGGCCGAGGTCGCCCGCGCCCGCTATGGCCTGACGGTTCGGGTCGGAAGTTTCGACGATCTCGATTTCCAGGCCGCCTTCGACGGCGTCTGGGCCAGCTTCTGCCTGTTGCACGCGCCCCGCGCCGCCCTGCCCCGGCACCTGTCCGCGATCCACCGCGCACTCAGGCCCGGCGGGCGGGTCATGGTAGCGATGAAACTGGGCACGGGCGAGGCGCGCGACAGCATCGGCCGGCTTTACACCTATGTCACCCGCGACGAACTTTGCGGGTTGCTGGGCGACGCGGGCTTCGCCCCCGAGGCCGAGGTGACCGAACCCTCGGTCGGCTTCGACGGCACCCCCTGCGACGTGATCTTCCTGACCGCCCGGCGCGATTGACGCCCCCGCCCGCGCCCCCTAAACCCGCGAGGGCCAAGAGACGGAGCGACCATGGCCGAGCTTTTCGCCTATACCGACGGCGCCTGCAGCGGAAACCCCGGCCCGGGCGGCTGGGGCGTGCTGTTGCAGGCGAAACAGGGCGAAACGGTCGTCAAGGAACGCACCCTGTCGGGCGGCGAGGCCACGACCACCAACAACCGGATGGAACTCCTGGCCGCGATCAACGCGCTGGAAAGCCTGACGCGCCCCACCGCCATCACCATCGTCACCGACAGCGCCTATGTGAAGAACGGCGTGACCGGCTGGATCCACGGCTGGAAGCGGAACGGCTGGAAGACGGCGGCGAAAAAGCCGGTGAAGAACGTGGAACTGTGGCAGCGGCTGGACGACGCGCAGGCCCGTCACCAGGTGCGCTGGGAATGGGTCAAGGGCCATGCCGGCCACCCCGAGAACGAACGCGCCGACGAACTGGCGCGGGCGGGCATGGCGCCCTTCAAGCCCTGAGCGGCGCGCGGGCGGCCCCTGCGGGATATGGGTATTTGAGCCAAGAAGAAGATCAGGCGTGGATCGCCTCGGCCGACATGCAAAGCCGGTTGCCGGGGCCCTCGATCCAGTAGCTTTCGCCCTTGCGGCAAAGCCAGGCCGGTTCGGTATCCATCAGGGGCGCATGGGCGCGGAAGGCAAAGGCGCGCAGCGGCGCGCGCGCCTCGGCGGTCAGCATCATCAATTGCGCCATAAGCGGCCCGTGGACCACCAGCCCGCCATAGCCCTCGACCTGCCGGGCATAGTCGCGGTCGTAGTGGATGCGGTGCCCGTTGAAGGTCAGCGCCGAGTAGCGAAAGAGCAGCGTGGGCGAGAACGCCAGCGCCTCGCGGTCCTCTGCGTCGTCCGGGGCCTCGGGCGGGGCGGGGCGCGGCGCGGCGGGGTGGGGATCCTCGCGATAGACCAGCTCCTGGTGTTCGCTGACCCTCAGCACCCCGCTTTGCACGATGTCGTGGCGCAGCGTGATGAAGGCCAGCGGCCCGGTGCGCCCGGATTTTTCTTCGACCTTTACAAGGGTGGTGGTCTTTTCGGCGGGGATCCCAAGCCGGAGCGCCCCGTAGAAGGTCAGCCGCCCCCCCGCCCACATCCGGCGCGGCAGGCCGAGATCGGGGATGAAATCGCCGACCCGGGGGTGTCCGTCGCGGCCCAGCGCGCCGGGCGGCCGCGCGTCCCAGAAATAGACCTGGTGAAAGAAGGGCGGCAGCGCCGCGCCCGCCCTGAGCGGTGGCCCGCCCAAACCCAAGGTCGCATGGAGCGCCGCCGCGCGGGCGGGATCCATGAGGTCGGTGACGATTTGCGTGCGGCCCTCGGCGTCGTGCATGCTGCAAAGGCTAGCCACAGCGAAGGAAGGGTGCAACGCGCATGGCACCGCAGGTTCAATCCCTCGACCATCTTGTCC
>JBNGDM010000077.1:0-11957 GCA_049975105.1 Rhodovulum sp.
GGGTGTGGTCGTATTTCCGCATGCCCCGCTTGTCGTTGTAGAGGACATGCTCGATATGGTGGACGCGGTCCTGCACCTCGATGACCTTGTCCACCTGCTCCTGGTCGCCACAGACGACGAAGCGCGCACCGCAATGGTCCAGCACATAGGCCATCTCTTCGGCCACCGCGTCCTGGTAAAGCGGCACCGGGATCGCGCCGCACATCTGTGCCGCGACCATCGCCCAATAATGCGCGGGCCGGTTGCGCCCGATGATCGCAACGTATTCGCCCCGCTCGATGCCAAGGGCCAGCATCCCCATGGCGATGGCGCGGATTTCATCATTCGCCTCGGCCCAGGTCCAGCACTGCCAAATCCCGAATTCCTTTTCGCGATAGGCGGGCTTGTCGCCGTAAAGCTGCACGTTCCGGGCCAGAAGCGCCGGAATGGAACAGAGCTCGCCCGTGGACGCGCCATGTGGTGCCAAGAATGTCTCCTCCCCTGAGCCGCGAGCCAGCGACCGCGCACCTACGCGGGTTGCCCTGGCCCTCGGCCTGGCCGGTTCCCGGCCGTTTCGGCGGCCTCGATCCGCCTGATTATCCTCGCATCGCCCCGGTCATTCCTGGCCGCACCAGCCTCCTCCGCGCCGGGGCAGGACGAAGATTTGCGCAAGCCCCCCGGGGCGGTCAAGCAAAAGGTTAGAAAATTGCGCGCCCTGTGACGGCGCGTGCCAGGATATGCAGGCCCGCCAAAAGATCGGCTTCGGCCGTGTCCTCGGCGAAGTCGTGGCTGATCCCGCCGATAGAGGGCACAAACAGCATCGCGACGGGCATGTGCCTGGCCAGGTTGGAGGCATCGTGCAGGGCGCCGGAGGGCATCCGGCGCCAGCGGCCTGGAAGTTCGGCCTGGGCCGCGTCGGCCAGCGCATCGGCCAGGCCTGCATCCATCGCCACCGGGTCCAGCCCGATGAGCGGTCCGAAGGCCAGCCCCAGCCCGCGCTCGGCAGCAAGCTCCTCTGCGGCGTCGCGCAGGATCGCCTCCATCGTCTCCAGCCGCCGAGCTTCGCCATCACGCCACTGGACGGTGAACTCGGCCCGGCCGGGCACCGCCGAGGGTGCGTTCGGGTGCAGCGCGACATGGCCGATGGTCCAGACCGTTTCCGGCAGGACAATGTCCGCAAAGCGCGCGTTCACGCGTTGATTCAGCTCGGCCAGCCCCTGGAAGGCATCGCGGCGAAGGGCCATCGGCGTGGTGCCGGCGTGGTTCTGCTGGCCGGTCAGCGTGATCCGCAGGTCGCGGATGCCGACGATGGCGGTCACGACGCCCGCCCCTTCGCCGGCCGTATCCAGCACCGGCCCCTGCTCGATATGCGCCTCGACAAAGCCTGTGAACCGCGCGGGGTCCAGGAAGTCGCCTGTGACCAAATGCGCCATCCGTGCGCGGGCCGCGGCGAAGCTTTCGCCATCGGGGGCGGTCAGCGCGTCGGCCTCGGCCAGCGACCGCCCGCCCGCCCAGACCGTGCTGCCCGTGGTCACGCCGAACCGACCCTCCTCGTCCTGGAACGAGACGACCGAAACCGGCGGACCGCCCGCCGCCTTGGCCGCACGCGCCACCTCGAGCGCCGCGACCACGCCATAGGCGCCATCCAGCCAGCCGCCCTCGGGCTGGCTGTCGGAATGCGAGCCCATCAGCAGGCTACGCCCCTCGCCCGCCAGCCCGAACAGGTTGCCGACCGGGTCCAAATGGGGCGTCAGCCCCGCCTCGGCCATCCGTCCGGCCAGCCATTCCCGCGCCGAAATATCGGCCTTGGAATAGGCGGGGCGCACTACGCCAGTGGCTTGCGCACCGAACCGGCGCAGCGCGTGCAGATCAGCGAGGAAACGGTCGGCATCGGGCGTCATGGGGCCTCCTGTCGCGGCAAGAACCGCCCGAGTCCTAGCAGCCCGGCCGCGACCGGGCCAACCCTTGGCCCTGCCCGCGCTTTGCCCTAGACCGGGGCGACACCGAACGGGGCGGACGATGACGCATCTCTGGGTACGGGCCGAACAGCGGCCGAACGAAGAACGGGTGGGCCTGACGCCCGAGGGCGCGGCACAACTGGTAGAGGCCGGCCTGCGAGTCAGCGTCGAGGAAAGCCACGTGCGCGCCATCCCGATCGACGGCTACGCGCAGGCGGGCTGCGAAATCGTGGACGAGAATTCCTGGCCCGACGCGCCGGCCGAGGCCATCGTCTTCGGGCTTAAGGAACTGCCCGAAGACGGCACGCCTTTGATCCATCGCCACATCATGTTCGGCCATGCCTACAAGGGCCAGCCGGCCGGGCGTGAATTGCTGCGCCGCTTCGCGGCCGGCGGCGGGACGCTTTACGACCTTGAATACCTGGTGGACGATACCGGCCGCCGGGTCGCCGCCTTCGGCTATTGGGCGGGCTATGCGGGCGCGGCGGTTAGCCTGCTGTGCTGGGCCGCCCAGCAGCGCGGCGGCATCGCCGGGCCGGTGGGCGTGTATGCCGGTTCGACCGACCTTCGGGCCGCGCTCGACACCGCGCTTGACGGGCTGGACCGCCCAAGCGCCATCGTGATCGGCGCGCTGGGGCGCGTGGGCACCGGGGCGAGCGATCTCTGCGCCGCGATGGGCGTGCCGACGACCCGCTGGGACATGACCGAAACCGCCCATGGCGGCCCGTTCCCGGAAATCCTCGACCACGAAATCTTCCTCAACTGCATCTTCGCCGCGCCCGGCACGCCCGTTTTCGTGCCCCAAAGTGCGAAAACGGTCCAAAGGCGGCTGACCGTGATCGGCGACATCGCCTGCGACCCGACCTCGGATTTCTCGCCGATCAAAGTCTATGAAAGGGCGACAGACTGGGAGAACCCGGCGCTGCGCGTGCATGACGCCCCGTCACTCGACGTCACCGCCATCGACAACCTGCCCTCGATGCTGCCGGTCGAGTCGTCGAAGGATTACGCGGCGCAGCTTCTGCCCTCGCTGCTGAAACTCGCCGATCTGGACGCGGGTGCCTGGGGCCGGGCGAAGGCGGAATTCGACAGGCATATCCAGACGATCCAAGGAGAACAGGCATGACGATCCACTGGTGCGGCACGGGGCTGTCGGCGATTCCCGGGCTGCGACGGCTGATCGAGGCTGGCCGTCCGGTCACCGTCTGGAACAGGACGATCGACAAGGCGCGCGACGCCGTCGGCGACCTGACCGACGACATCCGCGCCTTCGACATCGACGCGCTGGCGGGCGTCCTCGCACCGGGCGACGTGATCGTGTCAATGCTCCCCGCGGACTGGCACGTGCCGCTGGCCGAACTGGCCATCGGGGAAAAGGCCCACTTGGTCACTTCCAGCTACATCTCGCCCGAGATGCGTGCGCTGGACTGCGCCGCGCGCGAGGCGGGCGTCGCCATCGTCAACGAAGTCGGCCTGGACCCCGGCATCGACCACCTGATGGCGCACTGGCTGATGGCCGATTACCGCGCCTCGGGGGACCATGCGCCGGACAACACCTATGCCTTTACCTCCTATTGCGGCGGAGTGCCGAAGATCGCCAATGCCTTCCGCTACAAGTTCAGTTGGTCGCCGCTGGGGGTGCTGCGCGCGCTGAAATCCCCCTCGCGCTCGATCCGCGACTTCTCGGAGCTTTCGGTACAACGCCCCTGGGATGCGCTGGGCCGCTACGATGCGCCGCTGCCCACGCCCGAGACGTTCGAAGTCTACCCCAACCGCGATTCCCTGCCCTTCATGGCGCAATACGGGTTCGAGCCGGGCTGGAAGGTGCGCGATTTCGTACGCGGCACGCTGCGTCTGAACGGCTGGGCAGAGGCGTGGAAGGATATCTTCGCAACCATAGAGGGCGGTGCGGACGAGGCTGAATTGAAGGCGCTGTCCGACCGGCTTTGGGCGGAAAACGCCTATGACGCGGACGAACCCGACCGGGTGGTGCTGTGCGTGTCGCTGCATGTCACGCGCGACGGCGTGACGGTCTATCACAAGACCTACGTGATGGATGCCTGGGGCGACGCGCGCGGCACCGCAATGGCGCGGCTGGTCTCGGTGCCCGTGGCGCTGGCCGTCGAGGCGGTGCTGGCCCGCGAAATTCCCGCGGGCGTCACCGCCGCCCCCGACGACCCGCGCCTGGTCGCGCGCTGGCTGGACGAAGTCAACACCCTTGCCCAACACCTGCAGGTGGTCGAGGGGGCCTGAACGCGGGGGCGCCCCGCGTCGGCGGGCCAACGCCCTTCGGGTTCCGTGCCGGCTGACGCCAGGACGACCGGCTGGGGGCGCCGCCCCCAGACCACCGAGGTATTTCAGCCAAGAAGAAGGGACTTACCGCAAGGTGCGCCCGAAATGGGCCCGCTGGCTTGGGCGCTGCAAGCGGTGGCGTCAGCGGTCGAAGAAATCCTCTTCGATCTCGGTGGGGTTGATGCCGATCGCTTCGAGTCCCGATTCCAAGTAGTCAGCGAAGAGCGGCATGTTCACGAGGTAATCCTCGGTCGGTGTCGTCGCCTCGGCCTTGGCGGTCTCGATCGCCTCTTGCAGGTCATCGGCATCAAAGGTCTCGCGCCCGATCCAAGTCAGCGCCACGAGGCTGGCCTTCTCGTCGTCATTCATGGCCCCGATGAAGGCACGCAGCTCGGCCTCGCCCGTCCGCTTTTCACGGGCCTGAAAGATGACTTGTGCCACCTTGCGCGGGCTGATCTCTAGCAGGTCTTCCATCTGGTCCTCGTTTCCCGGAACTGGCGGACAGTTTCGCCCGCCCCCGTCCGATGCACAAGCCTTCGCTCAGCGCTTGGGCGCGAAAATCGGGTAATAGGCCCAATCGGGCAGGAATTGCGACAGCCGGAACACCCAGGAAAACAGCGTGGGGAAGCTACGCGCGAAATTGTCGGTCATCATGTGTTCGACGAATTCGTGCGCGGCCGGTTCCGGGTCCATGATGAAAGGCATGGCAAAGTCGTTCTTGTCGGTCAGACGGGTACGGATGAAGCCGGGGTTGACCAGCTGCACCTTGATGCCGGTGCCACGCAGGTCGGCCTGGATGCTTTCGGCCAACGACATGACACCCGCCTTCGACGCGCAGTAACCGATGGCGCCGGGCAGGCCGCGGAAGCCCGACAGGCTGCCGGTCAGCACGATATGCCCGGATCCGCGGTCGACGAATTTCGGCACCACCTGGCCCAGCACCCGCGCCGCACCGGTGAAATTGACGTCGCACATGGCCTCGACCTGATCGGCGTCCCAGGCCTGCGCCGCCTGCGGCCAGTAGACACCGGCGAGGTAGACCAGCCCGTCGACCTCGCCGACCTCGGCCGCGGCGGCCTTGACCGAAGCACTGTCCGAGACATCGATGCCGACGGCGCGCGCCTTGGCCGGCAGTTTCGCCGCAAGGTCCTGCAGCCGGTCGGTGCTGCGGGCACTCAGCACCAGCTCTACGCCCAGCGCGCTTAGTCGTTCGGCGACCGCGCGGCCCAGACCCTCGCTCGCGCCCACGATCCAGTAACGTTTACCAATCCAGTCCGTCACGCTGCCTCCTTCGGCCGCAGGGTCGCCACCAGTTCGGCAACAGGGATGCCGAACTTGCGGAACTGGCTGCGGTTCATGATCGTTCCGTTTTCCATCAAGTACATCCAGTCGACGGTGTCGAGCACATGACCGCCCGAATCCTGGGGCAATCTGATGCGATAACGCAGATGCACCGCTGACCCTTTCTGCATGCCTTCGCCCGTGCCTTCAACGTCTGGCGCCTCGGCGCGGATGCGACCGTCATCGCCCAGCGTGAAGGTCCAGCAGCGACTTTGGGTCGCGCCACTGTCATAACGGAATTCCTCGGACATGGTTCCGGTGTTGCCGTCCCAGCGCGCCTCGATATCGGCGACGAATCGCGAAGCGACTCGACCGGTGGGGCCGTAGATCACGCCCTCGCACAGGATCGGGCCGTCCAAATGCTTGCGGATGTCGAACTCCGGGCCGGCGCCGACGTAGTCATCGGCCTTTTGGGCGGGAAAGGTCAGGCGGCGCGCCCGCAGGATCGCCAGCGCCAGCATCGCAAGCGCGCCCAGGAAAAAGGCCAGGACAGGGCTCATCGGATCACCTCGCGGGTCAGCGGCGTCGCGGCCAGAAGCGCGATCGCAACGAGTTTCAGGGCACAGGGGACCAGCGCGTAAAGGATGCTCAGCATCGCCAGTGCGGCGGGCGGGTTTTCGGAGCCTGCGGTGAATCCCGCGCGGTCGAGCAGCGGCAAAAGCGTGACCGCGGCGAAGGCCAGGGTAAATTTCGACACGAAGGACCACAGCCCGAAGGCCTGTCCCGCGTTCGGGGCCACATGCGCCATACGTCCGGCGAAGATCGCGGGCAAAAGCGTCATGTCCGCGCCCAGCGCCGCACCAGAGGCCACGCAGATCAACGCGAAGGGGATGATATCGCCCGGCCCCAACAGCGCGGCATAGCCGAAGGCCAGGATCGACAGCACCATTCCCGCGATCAGCGTGCGCTTCTCGCCCCAGGTCCGCGCGGCCCGGCCCCAGCCGGGCGCCGAGGCCGCGGCGGAGAGGAAGAACAGCAACAAAAGCGGCCCCTCCCAGCCCGGCGCGGCAAGCCGGCTTTCGACGAAGAACAGGAACAGCGTCGAGGTCACGGCGACGGGCGTGGCATTCACCAGCGCGATCAAGAGCAGGCGCCGGGCGATCGGGTCGGCCAGCACCTCACGAAAGCCGCTTTCCTCGCGGGCGATAGGCAAACGCCATTCCCGGCGCATTGCTGTGGCAGCCAGCACCGCGAGCCCCGCGAAGCCCGCGGCGAAAAGCGCGAAGGGTTCCCTGGTCGACATCAGAAGCGTCGGCGCCACCGCCGCCGCACTGACCCCCAGAAGCGCGCCGGTCTCGCGCCAGGCGGCGAGCCGGACATGGCCCCCCTCGCCCAGCCGGGCGGCGCGGGACACGCCCTGCGCGTAGAAGGTTATTGTCAGAAAGCTGAAGGCAGTGAATAGCCCGGTCAGCGTCAGCCCGAACCACAATAGCGGCGCGACGGGCGGCGTGACGGCGAAAAGCGCAATCATCGACCCCGCCAAGAGTGCCACCCCGGCCGCGACCGCCCAGCCCCGCGCCCGGTGCAGACGCTCCGACAACCAGCCCAGCATCGGGTCCTGCACCACGTCGAAAAGCCGCAGCCCGAATAGCACCGCGCCCAGCGCGGCCAGGCTGACGCCGTATTCATCAACATAGAACTTGGGCGCGTGGATGTAGATCGGCAGCCCCGCCGAGGCGAGCAGCGCGGCGAACAGCGCATAGCCGGGCAGCGGCGCGGCCTCGCGCATCAACTGACCTCTTCGGTCGGGGGCTCGGGGCGGGTGCGGTATTTCGCGCCTTTGAGGAAAAGCCAGAGCGCGTGCCAGTGGATCAGCAGAAGCACACGGCGCGAGCCGAAGGGCCGGCGGAAGAGGCTCTTGAAGATGGCCCAGTTCGTCAGGCGCCGCCGAGGGCCGGTCAGCGTCGCGTAAAGACCGGTTTCCCCGTTCGTCGAATAGTCGATCCAGATACCGATCCGGTCGGGCCGGATGTCAAAGCGGAATCGATAGCCGCCCTCGATCGGCAGGAAGGGCGAGACGTGGAAGATCTTGGTCGCGGTCAGGATATCGCTGGCCTGGATCGGGCGCTGATCGGGGTGGTGGCACAGATAGGAATGACGGTCGCGGAAGGGGTTGTTCACCTCGGCGATCACCACGCGCAGCGTGTCGTCCTTGCCATAGCACAGCCAGAAGCTGACCGGGTTGAACTCGTGCCCCAGAACGCGCGGAATCGTCAGCAACTCGATCCGCCCCTTGGCCGAATGGAGCGCGTGGGCCGACAGCACCTGGCGCACCCAGGCGGCGCCCTGTCCGGCGTAATAGGGACCGCCATGGTCGATGTCATGCACCGACATCACGTTCGAACGGTTGTACGAAAACAGGCGCGGGCGCCTGCGGATCGGCTCTTCGGCGTTCAGCAGGACATAGTCCACCGTGTGGCGCAGCTTGTGTTCCACCTCGCCGCGCCGCTGATGAAAGGTCACGCCCCTGACATGTTCAACGATCACTGTCATGCCGCCACCGTTTCGCGCTCCTGCCGGTTCATCGCCTCGGCCACGTCGACCGCGCTGGCAAGGCCGTCTTCGTGGAAGCCGTTCTTCATCCAGGCACCGCAGAACCAGGTCCGGTTCCGGCCGTTCATTTCCCTTATCTGGCCCTGTGCTGCCAGCGCCGCAAGGCCATAGACCGGGTGCCGGAACGTCACCGTGTCATAGATCAACTCGTCGCGGATTTCCCGCTGGCTGTTCAGCGTCACGAACAACGGATCGCTTTCGGGAATGGGCTGCAGCGAGTTCATCCAGTAGGTCAGGTCGATCCGTTCGGACTGCTGCCCCTTGTCCTCGGTGTAGACCCAACTGGCCCATGCCGCGCGGCGCTTGGGCATCATCCAGGTGTCGGCATGGAGGACGGCCTCGTTCGGCTGGTATTTCACCGCGCCCAACGCCGCGCTTTCCTCGGGCGTGGCATCGGCCAGCAGCGCCAGGGTGTCGTCGGAATGGGTAGCGAAGACCACCTCGTCGAAACCCTCCCAGTCGCCACCCGCGGCGCGGACCTCGATACCCGCCTCGGTGCGGCGCACCGCCTCGACCGGCGCGCCGGTGCGGATCTCAACGCCCTGCGCCGTCAGCGCCGCTTCCAGCCGGCGCACGTACTCGATGGACCCACCCTGAACCGTATACCACTGGTGCTGGCCGGTATGGCTGAGCAAGGCGTGGTTCTCGAAGAACCGGATCATCGCCTGGGCGGGAAAATCGAGGATTCCCTTCGTAGGCGTCGACCAGATGGCGCCCGACAACGGCAGCAGGTAGCGGTCACGGAACCAGTCGCCGGTGCCCAGCGCCGCGAGAAACTCGCCGATGGTCATGTCAGGGTCCCGGGCCACCTTGAGCGCGTTGGCGTTGAACTTCATCACGTCGCGCAACATGCCCAGGAATTTCGGGCTGAAGGCATTGCCCGGCTGAGCAAAGACCGCCTGCAGGTTCTTCAGCCCGTATTCGAAACGTCCATCGTCCAGCGAGGCGCCGAAACTCATGTCGGATTTCGCCACGGGCACGCCCAACTCCTCGAACAGCCGGGTCATGTGCGGGTAGTTCACGTAATTGAACACGATGAACCCGGTATCCACGGGCTGATCGCCGCGCTTGCCCGCGATCACTGTGCGCGCATGGCCGCCCAACCGCTTTTCCGCCTCGAACAGCGTGATACGGTGGTCGGCGCCCAGGAGATGGGCCGCGCCCAGGCCCGAAATGCCGGCACCGATGACGGCGATGCGCCGGGGGGCGCCCGCTGCGGTTTCGAAAGGCATGTCAGCTGCTCCTGCTCTACTCGACGTTGGATATGGCCCAAGGCCCTGCGCTGTCCAGCCGCGCCGGTGCTGCCCCGGTGGATTAAACGCGCAATTCGACGATTTTTTCGGCAAGCTGGTGATCCGGTCGGCGCCCGGGCACGTAATCCCGACATGTTGAACGGCTCGTGTGCCACCGAGGAATCGGGTGCAGCCCTCCCCGACAGGCTTTATCCTGTTGGATCAAGAGGTGCGGTCCGATCGATCGAGGCGAAGGTCGTGAACGAAAGAAAGACGTCCGACGCGCGTTGGGTGAGATTGGTGGAACGGGTGCGGTCCGACAAGGATCAGGCCGCGTTTTCCGAGTTGTTCGGCCATTTCGCGCCGCGCGTTAAGGCGTTCCTGATGAAATCGGGGGCGGATGCGTCCCTTGCGGAGGAATGTGCGCAGGAGGTGATGGCGACGGTCTGGAACAAGGCGCAACTGTTCGACCCGGAGCGGGCGAGTGTGGCGACCTGGGTTTTTACCATTGCCCGGAATCGGCGGATCGACGCGCTGAGAAAACAGCGCCGCCCGGAACCCGAGGACTTGCCCTGGGGCCCCGAGCACGAACCCGACCAGTCAGAGACCATCGCCCTGCAACAGGAGAGCGAACAACTGGGCAAGGCCCTCGCCGCCCTGCCAGAGAACCAGAGAGTGCTGATAGAAAGAGCCTATTTCGGAGAGCTTTCGCATAGCGAAATTGCTGCCGAAACGGGACTTCCGCTTGGCACGATCAAGTCGAGAATCCGTTTGGCGCTGGAGCGCCTGCGCCACGAGATGAAGTGAAGACGAGACCATGACCACGATTAATCATCACCTGACCGACGAGTTGCTGATCGGCTATGCCGCAGGCACCCTGCCCGAAGCATTCAACCTTGTAGTCGCGACCCATGTTTCGTTGTGCGACGAGTGTCGCGCGCGACTGGCCGAGTATGAGGCTGTCGGCGGCGCGGTCCTGAACGAAACGCCGGATTGCACGATGGCCGAGGACAGCTTCGCAGCGACGATGCGTCTTATTTCCGAAACACCGGCCGAGGCGCGGATAGAGGCGGACGAGGACAGCATCGAACACCTCTTCCCCAAACCGTTGCGTGACTATGTCGGCGGCGATGTCGAGGCAGTGCACTGGAAATCGGTGGGCGGCAAGGTGCGCCAGGCGATTCTGCCGACGTCCAAGGATGCTTCGGTGCGATTGCTTTACATCCCGGCCGGGGTCGCGATGCCGGACCATGGCCATAACGGGACCGAACTGACGATGGTTCTGCAGGGCGCCTTCGAGGACGAGGACGGGCTTTACGCAAGGGGTGACATCGAGGTTGCCGGCGAAGAGATGGAACATACGCCTGTCGCAGCCCCCGGCCCCGACTGCATCTGTCTCGTGGCCACCGATGCACCGCTGAAATTCAGCGGGTTCCTGCCGCGGATCGCCCAGCCTTTCCTGGGGATCTGATATCGCTATCCCGGCCCTGCGCCGGGATGGCGGTCACTCCGCGGGCTTTCTCAACGCCATTACCGGGCGCTCGTCGGTTTCCAATTCCTCGAAATCGAAATTATCGAGCCGCGCAGCGCGCTTGCCCGCGCGCTCGGCGGCCGTGCCGATCCCGTCTAGGTCGGCGCGCGCCTGGCTGAAATGGGTGTCGAGCTTGTTCACCCGTTCCACCACCAGTTCCACGTCGCGATGCAGCTGCTTCAGCGTCTTGCGGATGGCGCCCGCCTGTTCGCGCATCCGCGCGTCCTTCAGGATGGCGCGCATCGTGTTCAGCGTCGCCATGCACGTGGTGGGCGACACGATCCAGACCCGCGCGTCGAACCCCTCGCGAACGAGTTCCGGGAAATTCGCGTGCAGTTCCGCGTAAACCGCCTCGGACGGCAGGAACATCAACGCGCCGTCCGCGGTTTCGCCCTCCAGGATGTATTTCTCGGAAATCGCCCTGATATGCGCCTTGACCGAGGTCTTCAGCTGCTTGACCGCCTCGTTCAGCTCCCACTGGGTATCGGCGCGGCGCAGCGCCTCGTAGGCCTCAAGGGGAAATTTCGAGTCGATCACGATCGGGCCGGGCGGGTTCGGCAAGTGGATCAGGCAATCGGCCCGCTTGCCGTTCGATAAGGTGGCCTGCATCGTGTAGCTGTCCTTCGGCAGGGCCTTGCCGACGATGTCATGCAGCTGGATTTCCCCGAAGGCGCCGCGGGTCTGCTTGTTCGACAGGATGTCCTGCAACGACAGCACGTCGCCCGACAGTTTCTCGATATTGGCCTGCGCCTTGTCGATCGTGGCCAGCCGCTGTTGCAATTCGCCCAGGGAATGGGCCGTGCGGCGCGAGGTGCCTTCCAGATTCTGCGACATCTGTTCGCTGACTTGCGCCAGCCGCGCCTCCATCAGGCGCAGCATGTTGCTTTGGCTGGACGCCTGCGCCTCCGAGACGTGGTTCAGCCCGCCGGCCAGCCGATGCTGCCCCTCGCCCAGCGCCTCGACCCGGCGGGCCAACTGGTCCATCTGGTAGATCAGCGGTTCGGCTAGCGAAGCCGAGCGCCCGGCCCGGCGCACCGCCAAGACCAGCAGCACCATCACCATGACCACCAG